>JBGQGR010000372.1:0-4040 GCA_041497495.1 Anaerolineae bacterium
ATCGCGTTGAGCTCGACGAAGGCTTTGTTGTACAGATTTTCGCCGACGATTACATTGAGCAGCGCCAGATGAAAAGCGAGATCGGCGCCGGGTTTGATCGGCAGCCATTCTGCCTTGCTGGCCGTCTTGGTGAAGCGTGGATCCAAGACCACAACGTGCGCTCCACGGTTGATCGCACTCATTAAATCGCTGGATTCGCTGGTCGAGATCGCCTCCAGCATGTTGCGGCCGGTGTAAAGGATATATTTTACGGTGCTGTAATCGCGGCCAGGTTCTTCGATGCCATAAGTGGTAAGATGCGCGACGACCATCGCGTTGAAACACAGACTGCGCTGCGTGCCGTAGTTTGGGGAACCGAACGCATACAGCAGATTTTCGAACAGCGGCTGGCTCAAATTGTGCGTCGATGAAAAGATCATCGCTTCCGGGCCGTATTGATTTTTGATGTCGAGCATTTTTTGCGCGACCAGATCGAGCGCTTCAGTCCACGACGCCCGACGGAATTTGCCTTCGCCTCGATTGCCCACGCGAATCAACGGCGTCGTGATTCGATCGGGATCATAGGTGGTCATGATCCCGCTTTGACCGCGTGCGCACAGTTTGCCATTCGAATGCGGATGGAACGGGTTGCCATCGAGTTTGACGATCTTGCCGTCGCGCACTTTGGCCCACACGCCGCAGCGCCACACACACTGTTCGCACATCGTCGGCACGATCTTGTCGGTGGTCAGACCGTCTTTAGTGGCAGCCTTCGCCGAACTCCAATTGAGACTCGCCAAGCCCGCCGCCGCGATCGATGCGCTGGATAGTTTTAAGAAACTGCGTCTTGAGAGTTGAACGATTTCATATGCCATAAGAACATCCTAATGAGTAATGAGTGATGAGTAAGTGCGCACTAATTACTAATCACTGATTACTTTATGCTTGCGTCTTATCCGTGCGCATCTTAAGCACGCGATCGACGACGTAGAACAGAATCAACGCAATCACGGCGAAGATCGCAATCACCAACCAGTGATTGACATTCAACACATCCGGCAAAGTCACGGGGCCGGAATTCGCGATCTTGCTTAACGCTGGATAGACTTGGTTGTACGTCAGGCCGAACATCAACGCGCCGAAGAACATGCCCAGCATGCCGGGCACGATGTAATCCAATCGGCCTTCGCCCGATCCGGCGGCGATCGGCGCGGCGCACACTCCGGCAGTGGCCATGCCCACACCGAACAACAATCCGCCGAATAAATTGCCGACGATGTAAGTGGGCGTAACTGGAATGTTGGCGATGACGCCCAGATCGGTCAGCAGGTAGATGCCGGTCATGCCGACGACGAGCGAGGACATCATGAACTTCAGCACGGCCAGATCGGTGAAGCGGAACACGTTGACGATTTTGTGATAGCGGGTCATGCCGCCTTTGTGCAGCATGAATCCGAACAAGAAGCCGATGAAGATGGGAGCGAGGATTGTCATGGTGAATTCTCCTAGTGTCATTGCGAGCGAAGCGAAGCAATCTCCTGATCGATTATGCGATTGCTGCCCATACCCTGAGCGCACTGTGCTCAGGTGGGCCGCCAGGCGTCGTCGCGCTGTGCGCTCCTCGCAATGACGCAAAATTGTTTAATATTTCTTCCGATAGATCACCATCGCCGTCACGATGCCCGAAGCAAACATCCCGGCAATGAAGATGAACGAAGCTGGTGCCAGGACGACGCCACCCGAAATCGCCAAGCCGCTGGTGCAGCCGCCGGCGATCCCCGCCGCATATTCGAGCAGGGCCGCGGCGAAGAACACGATCGCCCAGCGCTTGATCACGCTCTTGCCGAAAATACTTTCCCACTGCTGATCCGGCATCTTGCGGAATTTGAATGTGCCGGACAACAGTGCAGATACCAATCCGCCTAGGAAAATTCCGACCAACACCCACACCGCCCAGGTTATACCAGCGGGCATCACAAAGTTGAAGTAGGTGTTCTTCGGATCGATCGCCAAACCGACAGGCGCGATCAAATTTTCGTATGCACCTGATGCGCCGATCAATGTCGGCGCTGGCAGCAGTTTGCTGCTGAGGACCAACGAGATGATCGTCACCAGCCCCAAAGCCCCTCCGGAGACATAGGGCGACCATTCCGGTTTACGCAGATAAGCGACAACTGTGTTCATGGTGTGTTCTCCTTTTTATGATTCACCGGCGAGTGCCAGCAGCAATGACAACTCTTTTTTGTCCAGCCGGTTCATCTCTTCCAGCACTGTGAAGTTGATCAGGCTCAGCGATTGCAGCATCTCTTCGCCACGTTTGCGATCGGAGAGGATGATGCGCAGCGCGCGCAGCGTACGTGGATCGAGCGATCGCAGGACCGGCAGCAGCTTCGCCAGTTCGGGCGATATTTCGCCGATCGGTTCGTCGGTTGTGACTGAACCCGATTGCTCTTTCACGTTTGGCGGTCGATCGGTTTCAAAAGTCACATAGCCTTCCGTCGATTTCGGAATCGCCAGTCGGCGCAAGCGCTTCTCATTCCAATAGACCAAACCTGCTCCAGCGATGATCAACACCACCAGTACAATCGCCGCGATGACATTGCCGTTCACAGGCGCCGCGCTCGACGCGTAATCGATCACTTCGTTCGATGACGTGAGTGCAGCGATTGGTGCCGAAGGCGCAGGTGCTTGCGGTGCAGGTTGAGCCGGTTGTTGTGGTGCGCTGGGGGTAGAGGGATTAGCGGGTGGTTGCGATGATCCGCTATTGCTGGTGCCGATCGTTACTCCCAACGTGGTCGCGTAAGTCTGGGCTTTCGCCTGATAATCATCGGCGTGACAGGACGAGCAATTCGCTTTCACATCACCCAGCGGTTGTACTAAACCCTGATGAGCCGTGGTCTTATCGGTCGCCTGCACATTGCCTGCGTGGCAGAACTCGCAAAAATCTCCGAATGCGTGCTGCGTGTGCCAATCGCCTTTAGCATTGACTGGATCTTCGCCTTTCACTTCGTGGCAGTTCTTGCACGACGAGGCTGCCGATCCGCACTGCGCCAAACCGTTCGGCACTTTGAGGCCGCATTGCAGCGGATGATCAAAAACGGCGGAGTCGATTGTTGTACTATAGATCCCCGCCGTTGAAACTTGTGTCATCGCGCTTAGCCCGATCGCCAGGCCGATGACAATAATCGCCCCCGCCAATACGATCAAAATAGATTGGCGCTTCATTATTTTAAATCTCCATGTTTAATGCTGTTCCGCTGCAATCAACATATCCACCAGCGCGCGCTTGCGATCGAGGTTGTCGGTCATGACAACGCGCATTAAATCCAGCGCTTCGATGACACGATGATCAGCCAACGAATACATCACCGTCGTGCCATGCCGCTCGGTGGTGACCATGCCGCGCTCGCGCAGCACTTTGAGATGGCGGGAAACGGTCGGCTGGTTGATCTCCAAGCGTTCACCCAGTTCGCCCACACTTTGTGGTTGATCGTCTAGTTGATACAGCAACAGAATTCGAATGGGATCGGCCAGCGCCTGGCAGATTTCGGCGTGCAGCATCTGAATTTCCGATTTGTGTGGTTGTGTCATTTTTGATATTCCTCCTATCCTTTATTCTTATATGCGGATGAGCGTATTTACCTGTGAAAAATATAACGCAATCTAATAGGCGCGATAAGTGCAGGTTGTCACCGTTAGGCTATTACAACGCTCCTTGTCGCTATGATTTCGCTCACTGATGTGATCACTAATTCGGGTTGGGCTCGTTAGTAGCCGCAACTCTTAATTGATCCATTGCACAGAAAGCAGAGCGCGCCGAAGATCGAATCGATCTTCGACGCGCTCTGTTGTAGCTTTTTGTAAACCGATTGGTCAGCTGGGGTGCAATCTCCTATCACCTAATTCTGCTTGCTAATACGGTCGACGCAATATCTCTCAAGGCAGCTATTTTGTTTGCGACATCTTCATTTCGCGATTCATCGTGAAGCAAAGTCAGCGAAGTTCTTGCCCTCCAGATAATCTGGAAAGGTGTAAACACCAGTGATTTGAAGAAAGCAACG
>JBGQGR010000373.1:0-4036 GCA_041497495.1 Anaerolineae bacterium
CTCTTAGCGATCATGGCTCTCGTGATCACAACCATCGCGATCGCGCAGCAACTTCCGATCGCAACACCGGCCTCACCGCCAGCACTTGATTGGCAGTTACAGCCTCAGACTGCAACCGATCTCGATCGGCCGTATCTGAGCGAAGTCGCGCCGGTATCCGGCACAACACAGTCGGCTTGGGTCGAGATCGCGATCGAAAGTCATCGGCTCTATCTGCCGTTGATCTTGAGCAATGCCACGCTGTCATCGACCAGTGTCATGAATCAGGCGGAGGCAACTTCAGCCATTACCGGCGTGGAGCTGAGCGGCTATCAAGTCAGCGATGAAGATGGCAACAATTACACCATTCCAGATGCCTTGCCGCCCGTGCCGTTGAATGCGCGGGTCGTGATCATCTTCGATGGACAAGGTGCGGGTGCCGACGATTACGATTTCAGCGACGGCGTCGCAACGCTGCACAGTCCGATCGGGCTGCTGGGCATCTTCGAGAGTGGCGGCGATCAAGTGGCGTTGTATAACAGTTCCTCTCATTCCGCCAACACTATCGTCGACTTTGTAGCGTGGGGTCAAGCACCCGGCAGCGATCAAAACAACGCGGTCAACGCGGGCATTTGGTACAGCGGCACCTACATCATTTACGATCAAGGCTTCGGCAATGGGGTGTCGAACAGTCCGCCGGGGCCTGATGATTCGATCGGGGTGTGGCGCAATACTGATGGTAAAGGTCCGCTCGATTGGGCGGCTTACTACGCACCGGATAGTTCGCCGGGCCTGCCGAATCCGCCATCGGCACCGCTGCACAGCACCATTGCGGATGGCGCAGAACTCGCTGGCGAAACATTCGGCATGGCTTGGACGCCGACACCGGATGCGGTGGCTTATGAATTTCAATTGGCCGTCAGCTCCACTTTTACTTCGACCATCGTCAATGTCGTCACGACCTATCCCGGTTGGGCACCTGCTTCGCCTCTACCAGACGGCGCATACTTTTGGCACGTCCGCGCGATCGATAGTCACGGCAACAAGAGCGGTTACCTCGGCCCGCTGCAAGTTACCAGCACGCTGCTCGGCTTATCAACCACTTATCGACCAAGCAATCAAGTCACATTGTTGACCGATGCGCAGTATCGATTGCAGCGCAAAGACACGACGATGCTCGACATTGGCGGCGGGCCAGCCAACAGCGCGGGCAATGGCAGTTCGAACGTGCCCGGCGATACCTACAATCGCTGGGATGCGCCCCACACCGATGCCAGTAACAATCCGTCGTTCTCGTACAACGGCATGGACAATGTTTTTTGTGTGCGCGCCTCGACCGCGATGATGACTTTATACTACGGCGGCAATTTATCGGAAGACCGCATTTCCTATCACATGTTTGAAGAATGGAGCGGCGCCGATCAATCGAACGTGGGCATACCCGAAGATGATTTGGGCTGGGGCACCGGCATCGGATCATATTCCGGTCATGAAGAATCGATCTCGTGGGCATTGGGCACACCGGTGACGGGCACCTCATGGTGTCCCGCACCATCCGATCCGACTTACACCTGCAACACGGGCGGCTCAGGCCCGATCGATTTTGCCACGGTTCAAGGTTTTATCGATGCCGGCCGGCCCTTCATGTCGGCGAATCTCAACAACGCCCACATGCGCGTCATCGATGGGTATTGGATCAAAGCCGACAGCACCAAATGGATTCATGTGATGGATCCCGTACCGGCCAGCGGCTGCGGCGGCATTTGCAGCGGCGCGCGTTGGGAAAGTTTTAGCACTTTCAAAAACGATAACGAGCGCACCTATCCTGGCCCGGTTAGCGCGCCGAATGTCCGCAGTGATGAAACGAGCATATCGACCGATAGCGACGGCGATGGCATCAACAATTTCGATGAGACCAAACGCTTCCACACCGATCCGCTGAGCGCCGATACTGATCACGATTGGGTCAACGACAAACAAGATTTGGCCGAAACGATCTTCGATGCTACCGGCAACTACAAGCCCAAGAGTCAAGGCCCGGACATGGATAGCGACGGCAAACGCAAAGAACTCGATTGGGACAATGATGCCGACGGAGTGCCGGACGGCTGCGAAGATGTCAACGGCAATGGCATCCTGGATGCGGGTACCGATACCGACAACTTTAAGAGCAGCAGTAAGCAAGCCTGCGTGCCGCGCTTCTTCATCGTCGCGCCTACGTCGAGCCTGCAAGCGAATGCGGGTGATCACACCAACCCCGATAAAGTATTGATTCGAATTAGCATGGCTTTGCCTCTCGCCCTGCCAAACCCACCCGTCTTCACCTCGAAGCAGTTCAGCGCCACGATCGGTGGTCTTCCCGCCCCGACGATTTCGGGCGCGCCCGTCGGTGAAGAGTTCTGGTTGTTGGTGCAAGCGCCGGTTCAGTCGGCCGCATCGTTCTATTCTGTCACAGTTGTTTTCAGCGGGACGAAGACCGATACCAAACAAAATGCGGTCTACTACATTCCGCGTCCGCGCATGGACACGATGGTCGTGGTCGATGTGTCGGGCAGCATGGCCGACTACAACAAACTCACGGCGGCCAAGAACGCCGCGCGGCTGTATGTCGATCAATGGACCGTCAACGATCGAATAGGTCTGGTTACTTTCTCGGATACGGCGAAACTTCGATCGTCGTTGACAACGATCAATAGTAACTTGCAGCAAATTACCACTGTCAAAAATTTACTCAACGGCCTCACGCCATATGGATCAACTGCCATGGGCAGCGGCTTATTGATGGGTGAACAACAACTCGATGCGTCGGGCGGCGCTAACGAGGATTGGTCGATGATGCTGTTGACCGATGGGCAAGAGAACGTTATTCCGTATTGGAGCGATCCGGCGGTCAGTAATGCGATCGTGCCGAAGAAGACTGTCGTGAACACAATCGGCCTCGGACCTTCAGAAGCGACTTGGTTTGGCACACTGCAACAGATCGCCGGCGCAACGAATGGCGTGTTCGGAGCAGTCTATGAACCGACTGTATTACTCAATGCGCCTCAAGCCGTCTCTGCTTTCCCGTCGGCACTACCCAATCAATTAGCCGATTCGTACAAATATGCGGCCGAGCAAATTTTGGACGAGCAGCGTCTCTTTGAAGCGACGGGCACGATCGGGCGAGCCGTCAGCCACACTTATACGATCACGATCGGATCGGCCTTGCCGTCGCTGCTCTTCACCGCCAACTTCGATCTGGCGAATCAAGGCGATCTGCTCGTTTATCGGCCAAATGGCAGTCTAGTGAAACCGACCGATTTGAACGTCGAGCATCGAATCGATCCCACGCACGAACAGTTCCGAGTAAGCAATCCGCCGACCGGTAACTGGCACATCGTCTTGAAGAATATCGGCACAGGCGCAACCGCCGAGTACATGGCTTTTGTCTCCGGCCATTCGCCGCTGACGATGAACTTCATCGTCGGACCGCTGAATAACGGTAAGGCGCCGTTGATCGCATTGCTGGCTGATTATGCGCCGGTGAAGAACTCCAATGTAGTGGTAAGTGTAATGCAGCCGAACGGTGTGCTCGGCGCACCGATCATGCTGATCGATGACGGCGCTCATGGCGACGGGTTCGCGAATGACGGCATCTATGGCGGGCAGATTACACCCTCGCTGATCGGCACATACATTCTAAAAGCGAAGGCCACTGGTCTGGACAATTACAATCATTCGTACGGACGTCATGCCCAAGGCGCTCTGATCTACCAACGGCCAGCCGCTTTCGTCTATTCCACCACCCTCGATCTATTAGCGTACTCAGAGTATCAATCCATGCTGGCCCTCTCCAGCATTCCACTCGTAGGTGTCCCGATCAGCAATGTGGCGACGACGAACTGGGGCCATTATGAATTGGTGATCATCGGGGCTTACACCAGTCTCGATCCGGTGTGGGGCACATCTGCAGATGTTACCGCGCTGCAAAATTCGCGGTTGCCGATCATCGGCTTAGGCGAAGGTGGTTACGCGTTCTTTGGCCGCTTAGCTCTCAATATCGGCTACGCTAATGGCA
>JBGQGR010000374.1:0-4025 GCA_041497495.1 Anaerolineae bacterium
ACCCAACACCAACGCCACCACCGCACCTAACAGCCAGAATTCACCCACGCTCCGCAGGCTCACCAACGCCCAAATGCTGACACCCGACCAGACCAGTAACGTGATGATAATCGTCCGCTTGTCGCCAAGCCGCTCGGCGATACGGCCAAAACCGAGTGAACCGAATATACCGACAAATTGCACCATCAAAATCAACAGTGTTAGATCGCTCGTCTGCATTTTCAGTTCTTGATCGCCAAACAAAGCCGCAACGACAATGACCGTTTGGATGCCATCGTTGTATAACAAATATGCAATCAGATAACGCAGGGTCATCGGATATTTTCGAAGCTCGCCAAGAGTCTGTCGGAGTTGGCGGAAGCCGATCGAGATATAAGATTGACCCGCAGGCAGTATACGCTGCGCGCCGCGTTCGCGTAAGCGGCCGATCGCGATCCAGCCGAAGACCAGCCACCACACACCCGCCGAGGCGAGATTAATCCGCGCCGCGGTCGCACCGCTCAAGCCGATCGTGTCGCGGAAAAGATAGATAGCCAAATTGATCAGCAGCAACAACCCGCCACCAGCGTAACCAAAAGCCCAGCCACCCGATGAAACACGAACGCGTTGATCCTCAGTCGCAATTTGCGGCAAGAATGCATTATAGAAAACGATCGATGCGCCGAAACACAGATTAGCGATGATGAACAACAGGCCGCCCAAGACATACAGCTCGCCGCTGATCAAGAATAAACCGATCGTGCAGATCGCACCGAGTACGGCAAACACCGCCATCAACTTGCGCTTGAGGTGCGAGTAGTCGGCAATTGCGCCCAGAATAGGCAGGAAAAAAACTTGGAGAAAGACCGAGGCCGAGACGCAGTAAGTGAAGAAGGATTTAGCGGCGATGGTGATGCCAAACAAGGCGAAGGTCCCGTTCTCGCCAACTTGCGCTTGAATCAAGCCGGTCAGATACGGTCCCAGAAATACAGTAACCACCGTCGTCGAAAAAGCAGAGTTTGCCCAGTCATACAACATCCAACCGCGAATCTCGCGCTTATCGTTCATGTCTGCCTCCGAATTGAGATTGGAACTTGCAGAAGAAACGAGAACTCCCCGGCACATTTAAATACAGTGCGGGGAGTTTAGAGTCAAACAAGCAAAAAGTCAATTCGATGTCATCAATCGATCGGCGTCAGCTCTCCAAATGATCGCGGATTTGTTGAATGGCGCGATTGAGCGATTCTTCTGTGCGCGCCAGATCGATCTTGGTTTCAGGTAGCAATTCGGTACTGCCGGACTTCAGCGACGAAATCAAAATGCTGGCAGCGAACAAAGTTTGCAGCGCGGTATCACTCAACTCCGCGCTGGTCTGCGCCCGCTGGCGCGCTTGAGTCAAGAGCTGCGCCTGGAGTTCGCTGGTCTCTCGTTCCTCCAACCAGCGATCGAGAAAGTGGAGCACGAGATAAGCCGACACCGGTCCGACCAAGCCGTAGATCAATAGATCGATGAGATGATAACCGGCACCCAGACGAGACTCCGCCCAAGCTGACAAGCTGAACTCATACACAAATACGAACAACAACAAACTGATCGGGATCACGCGCATCAGCCGATGTATCCGCCGCCGAATCGGCGACAGGGGCAGATCGATTCGCTCGTTCGCCGGAACCGGCCTGGAGTCCAATTTGTTTGTCATGATAAGTCTCCCCGGCGGTTGAATAGTTGTCATAGTTTTATTGCACCCAATTTGATAAAACGGTTAGTTGTTTATCTGGCTGAGATGGCATATTGGTAATTAAATGAACGCGAAAATCGTGCCGGCCGCCCATATCGCCATGCATCATGAACGACATTGAAACTGAAGTGTGTTGCCCCGGCATGAGGACCATCGAACTGATGGCCGGTGTAGGCGGTCAACATCCCTCCACAACTTCAACGTATGGCGCTTCGTTGAAGCGCAATGGTTGATCGCCGACGTTAGAGACGTCGAACGAAACGGATACCGTCTGCCCCAGTTTCACATTGCCCAGATCAACTTTTTCTTTGTCGACTTTCACCGCAGGCTCACCTTTTACCTCCGGCACATAATTGGCTGGCGTCGAATTGTTGTTACCGCCGATCAATACCATAGCGACTAGGACCGCGCCGGCCACCATCAACCCGATCGCCCACCACGGCACTCCACGCTGGTGCTGCTGTTGATATTTCGCGGCTGCTTTCCACAGCTTACGATTACTCATGCCTGCTCCTTTAGTTGTTGTAGTCGAATTGGAATGACCACAGATAATTGATCAACGACCAGATTTGCCGATCGGTAAATATCGGTCCCCAATACGGCATGCCCGTGCCCATGCCGCCGCGAATAATCTTGCCTTGCAAGAGGGCTGAACTTGCGCCGAGCATGTTCTGCGCATCGGTGAAATTGATCGGCTTCTTGGTTGATTCACCCATACTCGCTTGCGATCCTTTATCGAGCGCGGCGGCCATCACTCCATCACCTTGCCCTGCCTCGCCATGACAGGCCGCGCAGTTCTGCGCAAAAAGTTTCCGGCCATCGGCGAATGATTGCGGCGTCGCGTTTGCTTTCCAGATAAATGCGACCAGATCCCAAACTTGCGCATCGCTTAAACTTTTTGAAAATGAGGCGGTTCGAAGTTCGCGCCAAACAACGACCGGACTTTCAGACTGATAAATCTTTGGATCGAGAAAGCTTTGCGGGACGATCGCTTGAAACACTGCGCCGCGATCCGCCGATGGTTTATTCGCCGGAACGACGTCGGCCGGATGCGGATCGTCGATGTTCAATTTCAGATCGATATACATCGGCGTGGTTGATGTCACCGATTCGCTGGACGAGCCGCTCACCTCGATCGTGCCGCGCATCCGCCAATGATTGATGCCGCACCAACGTGTGCAATAAAATGTGTACTTACCCGGCTTGTCAAAGATCAGCGTTGTTTCAGTCATCTTGCCCGGCGATACATCGATCGGCGCACGATCGCTTTGGCCAATGGCGAAGCCATGCATCACATCGTCCGAAGTCAGTCGCAAGTGGATTGGCTGGCCGACACCCACTGAAAGATTCGCCGGATTCCAGCCGCCGTTGTCTGCAATCGAGCCGTGCAGTTCGATCGCGCCCGGACTCGATCGGGCGATCACGGCGACCGACGGCAGGCCGACGACCAGCAGGACAATCAACACTCGCGCAATACGCTCGGACTTCATCCGATCAACAATCCCAATAAGCCAATCGTGATTACACAACAATAACCAACTACCGGCAATGCTTGCAGCATCGCGCTGCGGCCTGATTGAGTTTCGTTGGCGATGCGGCGCGCGGTTACACTCGACCAGCCCAATCCAAGCAACAGCGCAATGGCTTGAAGCAGCGGGATCGACTGAATGCTATACGGCGTCCACGCGGTTTGTGCCGTCCCCAAAAGATTCCAGCCTGCCCCCAGCGGATCGGATGCCGTCGACCACGCATATGAAATATTCGTGAAGACAAACGAAATACTGAAAGCGATCCATGCCATCATGCCTAGCGGCACTAACGAGTAAGCATAAACGACAAATGTTTTCTTCAACGATGTCGCGGCTTGAGTCATCTTATTTCCAAGCGCAACTGCGCCTAAGAACAAACCGGGCAACACACCAAAGATCAACGTCACAAAGCCAAACGCGTAGATCAGCCAATTCAACGTTCCGATCGAATACGCCGCCGACTTGAGCGCACCCCAGGGCCCCAACATCACCGCCGAATAGATCACAGCGCTGCCCAGCATGATGAAGGCCTTGAACGCTTCATCGAGCTTGCGCCCGCGCGTTTGGCCTAGATCCGCACCGAACGATCGCAAGTTGATGACAATGTTGTCCTCTGGGCAGGTCCGAAGACATTCCAAACACAGGCCGCAGTTGATATTTTTGGTCAAAGCCGCTGGATATACATTCCATGGACAGCCATAACCGTCCGCGCTGCCAATGTAGCAACTCTTCTGAGTATGTGCAGCACATACTGCCATATCTTTTACACGCAACTCGAT
>JBGQGR010000375.1:0-4007 GCA_041497495.1 Anaerolineae bacterium
AGCGAGGGCATAAGCTGCGGATAGTTGCTCAGCAAGTTATTGAGATCATTATTTGCAATCGCCGTCGTGAAGTAGCCGCTGTTGTGAACGGACACCGTCGGCCCGAAAAATTCCAAAAGTGGATAACGCGAAATCGCAAACGCTAATCCGAGTTGAATGATCGGGGCGGCAATGGTGATGAAGAGCAAGAGCTTTTTCGCGGAGACGGCAGATCGATTCAACCAGCGCGCGGAAATAAGCACATACAAGGCGAGCACTGCAATCGGCACAAGCAAGCGCTCCGGAGATTGGATCGAGCGCAATGTCCAACGCCAATCGTCGGGGCCGCGCAGATAGGGGGAAAGATCGAACCACACGGCGACGACGAAGATCAGCGTGGGAACGACAAACCACAGAATCTTTGATCTCTGATTTCTAATCTCTGATCTATCCGTGTTCATCCGTGTGAATCCGAGTCCAACTACAACCGAACGATCGGCGGGATCACGCGCCAAGCATCATGCAAGCCATACAGTGAAGTTAAGAAAGATAGGAATACCAAAATCCAAAATATGGCGCGCCACAAGATCGACAAACGATAGGCGGCGCGCGATTCGTTATACGCCAACCGCCAACGGCGATAGGCCGTCGATGCATAATACATCAACACCGGTGCGAGCGGCACGAACCAGCGTGTGCCCCAAGCTTCACCGCCAAAGTTATCCGTGCGGAAAATTAAATAGAGCGTGAACGCTAAACTTCCAGCCATGACCGCGAAGGTGAGGCCGCGCAGGCGATTCACTCGATCGCGAACGACAAACCATAGACCCATAACCGCAAAGATCAGCATTGGGGTGAATGAAAATAAGCCGCGTGCGCCGACAAGAAGATCGTAGGTGTACTGCAGACCGAAATCAAGCGAATAGAAACCATTCGTGCCGCCGATAGTCGTGTTCAATACCGTGCCCCAAAAATCATACGCTTTCGGATCGAAGTACAGCGGCATAATCGATCCGGCGGCCCAATAGTTGATGAACGCGCTGATGACAAACGGAACGATCGCGCCGACGAGATAAGAGAGGAAGTTGTTTCGGCGCGCAAGTAATATCCACACTCCGAATGCGGCGATGAAGACTGCGAGCGTGAGATCGATGTTGGCCGCGAGGCCGATCAACAATCCGGCGAGAAATAAATTTCGATTATCCTTCCGGGAAAATTGTGATAGAGATTCCTCGCTTCGCTCGGAATGGCTACGTACTAATAGAAGAAATCCAGCAAACAGACACAGCGCCGCCGGAACATGCCCCGCAAACACGATCGAGTATGGGGCGATCGGCGAGGCAAGACCCACTGCAAGTGCAAGCGCAGTTGATAAAATGCCACCTGCTCCGACATCAAGCATCGCTATCCAAAACAGTACAACGAGCAGCGCCGACGAGCCGCCGATGAAGATCAGCGTCAGCCAATAGAAAGCAGTAAAACGAAAATTCTTCCCATCAAATGCGCGGCAGGCGGCCGGATCATCATCCGGCACGCAGATTGTTGGATCGAGCGTGAGCTGGAAAGTACCGTGCAGGATCGCATAGGCACCGGCAGCTGCAACCGACAAGAGCGGGGGCTTATCGGAATAGAAATGATCGTTGACGAATACTTTGTCGCCCGTGCGATTGAACTCGGTGTGATCGATACTGAAAGTATTTTGTTCGACCAGCGCTTGAATCGTCGCCATGCGTGATTCTTCCTGCCACGAATGGGTATCGATCTTGGTCAGCAGCGCCCAAACGATCATGAACAGTACGAACAAGCTCGCACCGAGTGATCGGCGCGAGAGGAACGCGTCCAGGCGGTTCATGGCTGCACCTGCACTTGACCCAAGAAAATTCGATCGGCGGCCGGTTGATCGCCAACCTCGATCGGCAAACGCTGTCCGGTGTCTCTATGATACAAGCCCACACCGATCCAGTATGATCCAGCCGGGGTGTCCGGCGGAATCGTAATGAATTCGTGCTGCTGGATGAATATGTCACCGACTTGCAGACTCGCTCCGCTCACATCCAATTGATCTTGCTGCGCCAGAACTTGATCCGGCGATCGATACACATGACTGAAGATCATCAGATCATCCGGCACGGGTCCGAGCACACGCCAGTCTGTGATAACCGCCAAGTTCTCACCGGCTTTGATCGCTTGCGGCTTGATCGAGTAACCGATCAACTCGACGGTGCGATCGAAATTGATCGGCAAATGAGCCGTGCCGGTCACGATCGCCTCCGGCGGCCAATCGAGCGCGAGTTGATTCCATTCGATCTGTTTCTGCGCCAAGGCCGAGCGCACATCGATCTGCACCGCGCCGCTTAAGCCGTCGATCGGCCGCGGGTTTTGCAGCCATGGTTTCTTGATGAAGCGGCCTGCAAAATTAGACAACGGCTGCAAATCAGGATGCGCGAAAATAAATTGGCCTCCGCTTGGAATGACCAAGGCGTAACGACAATCCTGCCAACGAATGTCGAGGTCGCGGCGAACCGTCACATGCTGCAACGCATCTTGTTGCAGCGACGCGTGGTAGCGTGGCCGCGACGGATAAATGATCCACAACACGCATTCTGAAATTGGCGCGCCCTGCGGTTGCCGATCCAGGTATTGGCCTAATTGAATGAACTCCGCATTGAAGGCGGCTTTCGTGTCAGGTTGAGCCGGCCAAGCGATAAACATATCCCGCACCGTGCTGATCAAGTTGATACCAAACACGACCATAAGCGCAGTGGCTAACGCGATCGAGTAGGCACGGCCCGTAATGACCCGCTGCATTCCGCGCCCAAGCGTGTCGGCACCGATCCCCACAAACGCGAAAGTTAGCGCCTGCGCGCTCAGCATTCGCGCGAATGTAAAGTTCGAATCAAGTACGATGCTCGGCAATAGCGACACGCTGAGGGCTAGCAGTGCAAACGCATACTCAGGCTGGCGCACACGCCAAACGGCTAGCACTATCCCCAGCACGAACAGGATGGCCGTGATCGGTTCGAAGATCGGTCGGCCCGGTGAATTGAACTCAAGCGCCGTATCGCCTGCGAAAGTAAATTGGCCCAATACGATCGGCAGATTCGATCCAATCCGATCGAGCAGCGATTGATCGGGATCATATTGTGACGCGCCGAGGCTGGGCAAATTGTCGATGTTGGGATGCAGCGTGGCATAGATCAACAACGGCGCGGCAATCACTTCGGCTACAATGATTAAAACGATGATGCCGCGCCAGGCGCGTTTGAATAGATCACGCTGAAAGATGAGCAGATAGATACCGAACAGAATGAAGACGCTAAATAATCCGCGTGGAATCGTGTGTACATACTGGGCCGCGCCTAAGGCCACGCCGCCTAACGCGAAGGGCCGCCACACCATACGCGCTGCATGAGACTGGCGCACTTGATCAAAGCCGCGCCAAAAACAATACAACGCTGACACATACGGCGGCAGTTCCATCACTTCGCGCAGCACGATTCGGCCAACCAAGATCGACCACCACACCACGCTCGCGGTGCCTAGTGTGATCAAGCCGACGCGCCAACCAAACAAGCGCCGCGCCAGCGCCTAGCTGCACGCCAGCCCGATCATTCCGAAGAAGATTGCGGGCAAGCGGCGCCCCAACGGATTGCTTCCCCAAATCGATTGTGATGCCGACAAGATTGGATAATACGCCGGTTCTGAGCCATCGTTTGCATACCCGCCCGCATACAACAATTCCCAATCCCCGGCTGCCACTTGCGCGGCCACATCTATATCGCTGAACTCATCGTGCGTGTAACCCGGCGGCACACTCTCCAACGCCAACACCCGCAGCGCAAAAGCGATCAACAACAGGCCAATTGCGATCCATCTTGTCCAAAGTTCCGTCGATGATTTCATTTCAGATCTACATTAACTCGATCGATCAGCTGGCCGCTCGACAGTTGGATCATCGAGCGCTGCCCGTCACTCGGATCATACAGGCCGATCTCCAGCGCAGCCGCAGAGCCAGTATGAGCGATCAG
>JBGQGR010000376.1:0-3994 GCA_041497495.1 Anaerolineae bacterium
CGACAATCACGCACCACGCAACACTAAAAGGATTCTTCCATGTCACTTGATCGCAGTACCCGCCTGACTCAACTCGCCGCACAAGACAAATTTGACTGTATCACCATCACGCCCGGCCCAAACATGCACTATTTCACCGGACTGAGCTTTCATCTTTCCGAACGGCCGATCACGGTATTCTTTCCAGTTAAAGGCAAACCCGCGATCGTCGTGCCCGCTTTCGAGGCCAGCAAAACGGACAACAGCCTGATCGATTGGCAGCTGTTCACGTACATCGATGGACAAGAACCGATCGAGGCTTATCAAGCGGCGGCAAAAGCGTTGGACATGAATGGCTGGCGGATCGGCGTCGAAGCGTTGAAGATGCGGGTCTTGGAATTGAGGTTACTTGAAACATCCGCACCTAAAGCAAAGTTCGATCCAGCCGAAGCGATCATCGCACAGATGCGCATGATCAAAGACGCGGACGAGATCGCTGCGATGCGCAAGGCTGTGGCGATCACCGAGAACGCTTTGGCGCACGTCTTAGAAGGGATTCATCCCGGCCTGACCGAACGGCAGGTCGGCGCGGAATTGACGCTGGCTTTGCTGCGCGGCGGAGCCGAATCGCTCTCGTTCGAGCCGCTGATCCAATCGGGGCCAAACTCGGCGCTGCCGCACTACGTCGTCGGCGATCGCGTGATCCAATCGGGCGACATTCTGCTGCTCGATTTCGGCGTCGAGGTCGGTGGTTACGCCAGTGACATCACGCGCACATTTGCCATCGGCGAAGCAAGTGATGAGATCAAAAAGATTTACGATCTGGTGAAGCGCGCGAATGAAGCCGGTCGCGCGGCGGGCAAGCCGGGCGCGAGCGGGCAAGATGTCGATCGCGCGGCGCGCAAAGTGATCGTCGATGGCGGTTACGGAAAATATTTTACGCATCGCACCGGACACGGACTGGGATTGGAAGGACATGAGCCCCCCTACATGGTTGAAGGCAATATCGTTCCATTGCAAGCGGGTAACACCTACACGATTGAACCGGGCATCTATGTGCCGGGCTTGGGCGGCGTGCGTATCGAGGACGATATGCTGGTGACGCCGAATGGCTCGGAGAGTTTGACGACGTTTCCAAGAGAATTGAAAGCGATTGGGTGACTATTGATAAAGTAAACTCGTCTACGGACTTACGGGCTTAACGTCATTCCCGCGCAGGCGGGAATCCAGCGCTAAATTACTGGACACCCGTACTCTCCCGCTTCGCTTCGAGCATCTACGACCTACGCGGGTGTGACAGCACACTGGATGATCGAGAAAACAAAAACTCCGGCTTCCATGAGAAGTCCGGAGTTCTCTTTTCCTGATCGCTGACACCTGCACTGCAACGTACGCAGTGCGGTGCAAGTGTTAACTGATCACTGATCCCTATCAATGCTGTCCGCACGAACAATGACCGCCGCAAGCGCAGCCACCGCCGCTGTCTGATTCGATCGAGCTTGATCCGCCGATCATTGCAAAGACGGATAACATCCTCGATGTTTGCCGGCTGCCGCAGTTTGAGCAGGCGATCGGCGCATCGGCTTTCACGATCGGCCTGATCGTCTCAAAGACGGTTTCGCATTCGGCGCATTGATATTCATACAGCGGCATAATCTATCTCCAATCTTTGATCTCTGATCAACTGATTAACCGATCCCTAATTAATCAAGCCTAATTCTTTGCCCACTCGCTGGAACGTGTCCAAAACCCGATCGAGCTGCGCATCCGTGTGAGTGGCCATATAGGATGTGCGCAGCAAACTCTTGGAGGGCGGTACGGCCGGTGGGATGACGGCATTAGTATAAATACCTGCTTCGAACAGCGCCTTCCAAGCCGCAAACGTCTTTTGCTCGTCGCCAATCATGATCGGGATGACCGGCGTCTCGCTCGGCCCGGTGTCGAAACCCAGCGCCTGATAACCTTTGCGCATCTTTTCCGTATTGTGCCACAACTGCTCGATACGATCGGATTCCGTCTGCATGATTTCCAGCGCGGCCATGGCCGCCGCTAACGAGGCCGGCGCGATCGAGGCGGAGAAGATGAACGATCGGGCGGAATGCTGAATCCACTGCATGACATCGGCATCACCCGCGACAAAACCGCCCAATGACGCAAATGATTTGCTGAACGTGCCCATGATCAGATCGACCTGATCGGTTAAATTGAAATGCGCGGCGGTGCCGCGTCCCTGCGGTCCTAACACACCCAGCGAATGCGCATCATCGACATACAACCGAGCGCCATATTGTTTGACCAACTTGACGATCGCGGGCAACGGTGCAATGTCGCCGCCCATGCTGTACACGCCATCGACCACCACCAGCACACCCGCTTTATCCGGCACCGACGACAACTGCCGTTCCAGCGAAGCGAGATCGCTGTGAATGAAGCGCCGCATCTCGCCATAGCCCAAACGCACCGCGTCGACAATGCTGGCGTGATCATCTTTGTCGACGATCGCAATATCGTCTTTGCCGAGCAAACATGAAATGGCACCCAGATTGACCTGCATACCGGTCGAAAAAACGAGCCCGGCCGGTTTGCCGACAAACGCCGCCAGTTTCTCTTCGGCCTCCATATGCATTTTCAAAGTGCCATTGAGGAAACGCGAACCGGTGCAGGAGGGGCCGTATTTTTTGATCGCTTCGATCGCGGCTTCACGAACTTTGGGATGCGTGGTCAACCCCAGATAATTATTGGAGCCGATCATGATGATCCGCTTGCCGTAGATGGTAACTTCCGTGCCTTCCGTATCTTCCAACGGCAGGAAATATGGATACAAGCCCAGCGCTTTGGCTTCTTGCGGGCGGGTGAACTGGCGTGCCTTCTCAAATAAATCCATGCTGCGCCTCCAGACACAACGAGTTAAGATTGCTCGATGGTCGATTGTAGCCCCGCTTCAAAAAATGGTCAAGCGCTGCTGGACAGAATTTTCTTGACAAATTATTCAGGACAGCTTATGCTATAGGTGAAGATCAGGAGGTTGCAGGCATGGGCTTAATCCGATTAGCCAAGCAAGCCCGATCGGGGTTGACGCGGATCGCGCGATCGCGATCGAACCGGCGGCACGCCCGGCGCGCCAAAGCGCTGCTGGCGCTGCATCACGGTCAAAGCGTGCAGCAAGTGGCGCAAGCGACCGGCCTGAGCCGGCAAGCGATTTATAATCTCCAGAAGCGCTTCTTGGAGCGCCAGACCGATCGATTAACGGAACGACTGCGTGACGCGCAGCATACCGGGCGCCCGCCCAAGAAAATTCGCACGGCCAAGAAAATCATGCAATGGCTATTGCGCCGCAGTCCACGCAAATATGGCTATGCAGTTGAAGACTGGACGGTGCCCATGCTGCATCAGCAAATTCAAAAGCACACGGGCGAAGATGTCAGCCGCCGCACTATTCGACGCGCCTTAAATGAGTTACAATCGGGTGGTTAAAGGAGGCAGATGTGTCTGAGCAAATGATTCAACATGCCCAAGAAGTGAAGCGCCAGCACGAAGATGACTTGTTGCGCAAGCCCAACGTCGTCGGCGTGGGCGTGGGCTTTCGAACACGCGGGGGCAAACCCACCAACGAAGTGTGCATCGTCGTTTCAGTCAAGGCGAAAGTGGCATCTTCAAAACTAAAGCCAGCGGATATGATCCCGTCATCGATCGAAAATGTGCCGGTGGATGTGATCGCCACTGGCGAAATTCGCGCGTTGTAGTTATTCACAGGAGAAACTCAACATGCAACCACTATCAGAAACCATCGACCTTGCCCGCCAAGCCCGCCGACAATTTGAAAAAAAATTGATGCAGATGAACAACGTCGTCGCCACCGGCGTCGGCTTCAAGATCGCGGGCAGCACGCTGACGACTGAACCATCCGTCATTGTCTCCGTGTCGAAGAAACTGCCTCTCAATCAACTTTCCTCGGCCGACTTGGTGCCCAAGACAGTGGGCAACGTGAAAACCGATGTCATCGAAACCGGTAAGA
>JBGQGR010000377.1:0-3992 GCA_041497495.1 Anaerolineae bacterium
AGGTTCGAAGATACGCGGCAAGTCCTCGGGTGCTATACCCTCCCCGCTGTCACAAAACATGATTTGAATGAGCGGCGGGTGATTATCCGATTCCTTCTGCCAGGTGGTATCGATTTTCAGCGTTCCGCCATCAGGCATGGCATCAATCGCATTGAGGATCAGATTCAGAAAGACTTGATACAGCTGATCGGGGTTCAGCACGACTCGTGGAAGGTCCTGATCACAATTGAGCTCAACATTAATATTCCCATTGTTCAGTTGATATGCTGTGAGATGCAAAACATTTCGCTCAAGCGCGGCGACATCAGTCAATTGCTGTGCTTTTCTTTCCGGACGATAGTAATCTCGCAGCTGTTGCATGAGGATAGACAGGCGCTGTACCTCACTCATCGCCATACCGAGATCGAGCCGTAAGTCGCCCGAATCCTCCCGTTCGTCAATAGACTCTTTAATCAATGATAGACACATCCCGATGGATTGCAGGGGGTTGTTAATTTCATGCGCTAAGGAGGCGGCGAGACGACCCAGGGCAGCCATCTTTTCGGAATGGATCAGACGCGCTTGCGAGTCCTGCAGGCGGCGATATTGTTCGCGTCCAGATTGGTATAAATGGGCATTTTCAATGGCGATCGTGGCCCAATTCGAGAGTGACTCAAGAATCTCCTGATGGTGCCAATCAAATTGGCCGGCGGTCGGATCGACGGCCTGGGCAACGCCCCACAAGGCTCCCTTAAATTTCAAAGGGACCGCAATCAACGATCCGGTGATCATACCCGTTAGCTTATCGACACTGGCGTCGAAGCGTGGATCGTTCTGGGCATCGTCAACGATCACCGCCGCCCGTTCGCGAGCGACCCAACCAGCCAGACCGGATTCTGCAGACAACCTCGTACCCTCTAACTGACTCGATCGCGTGCCCGCCGTTGCCACAATAACAAAATTGCCCTCGGCAGGATCACGCATTAAAACAAAGGTCAGCTCAGCAGCAAGCAAAGTTTGAATCTGCTCCGCGACCATCGCTAAAACATGTTGAAGATTCAAGGAGGCGGTAATGGCTCGGCCGGCCGCGTTTAAAGCGGTCAGCTCGCGTTCGCGCTGCTTTAGAGCAATTTGCACTCGGTTGTATTCCGTTTGGGTTGGCCTGTCCCCGCTCAGATTCAATAATTTTAATTCAGCGCTCCGCTTGATTCCAGAATCATCTAATTTTTCGCTCGCGTTGATCGTTGCCGAGATTCGACGATCATCTTTCGTGGTCAATTGGAGCTGTGTCGCGCCGGTTTCAAGCAACTTCGCAAGCCAGGCCTTGGTCTGCGATCCAACGCTTGGAACAACAAACTCATCGAGTTTATGCCCGAGCATTTCCAATTTTGTAAAACCCAATAGCTCACTCAGCAGCGGTTCGGTTTGTAGGAGTGTTCCCTCCCGATCAATTTCGCAAATCAGCTGGGCTTCAGCTACGCTCCTAGTGGGCTCTAGTCCTTCAGGACCGGATTCATCTGCAGGCAATAATCGATATGGGCGTTTCTTCATATTTCCATTTTGATAAGCCGTCAGCAGTAATGTAAGACGTTTAAACAACACAGACACCGAGATGGGTTTGACCAAATATTCATCTATTCTTGACACGCGTAATCTTTCAACATGCGTTAAGTGATCTTGGCCAGGGATAATCGGGATCGGCTTCTGAATGTACCTCGGCCCGTGATGGAATTACCCTAAAAACTTGACAGTTGCGTCCGCGGACGACGGCATCTCCAATATGACCAGATCGAATTGCCTGGGTGGTGGTAATAAGAGGTCTGGGCGGCTGCCTCCGGCAAACATGATGCCGTAACCGTGCACGGCTAATATATCACGCAGCTCCATACGAGTCTATGCGTCATCCATAGCAAGCAAAATTCTCGTGGGTCCCTGGCCTGATATCTGGGCGATCATCCTATTCCGATTAGATGGAGCTCCAACTCATCAAAGCAAAGCTTGAAGCTGCGTCCACATGCCCGCTGCCTGCGAATTTATTCGGAATTGTATAATCAACATGTGATGAAGTCAAATGAACTGACCGGCTTGATTGACCACCATTCCTTTCAATAATCGATCCAAGCGGGTCAGATAGTCATGCTCAATCGAGACTTAATCAGGCGCTCCAATACGACGACTTGCATTGATAATCGAGCACCCGGCAAGCCCAGTCAGGAAAAATCAAGAAGGGGCATCTTGTGTGTAAATGCCCCTTCCTGATTAAAACATTCGGTTAATTAATTAAACATTACGCCGGAACAGGCGCGGGCTGCTTGCCGCCGCCGGATGGCGCCGGTGATTCGGGCGCGGGCTTGTTCGGTTTGGGCGCGGGCGTGCTATCGGATTTATCCGGACGTTTCGGCTGCTCGCCATTCCAGACGGCTTCGAAGTCCGCCGTATCGAGCGATTCGATCTCCATCAAAGTGTTCGCCACTCGATCCAACTTCTCGCGATTCGCCTCCAACGTCTTCCTGGCCGTCTCATGCGCTTCAGCCATGATCAATCGCACTTCACCATCGATCTCTTGGGCGACGGCTTCGCTATAATCGCGCTGCTCGCCCAGTTCCTTGCCCAGGAACACCAGCTCTTCTTTCTTGCCGTAGACCAGCGGACCAAGTTTGTCGCTCATGCCCCAGCGCGTCACCATCGATCGGGCGATCTCGGTCGCTTTTTCCAGATCGTTGCTGGCGCCGGTCGTCAGTTCATTGAAGACCAACTCTTCCGCCGAGCGTCCGCCTAAAATTCCGGCCAGCATGTCCTTCAACTTCGAGCGCGTCATGTGCGAACTGTCATCTTCCGGCATGCTCCAGGTCAAACCCGCCGCAAAGCCGCGTGGAATGATCGACACCTTGCGCACCTGTTCGCTATTGGGCAGTGCGCGTATCACCACGGCGTGACCCGCTTCATGGAAAGCCGTGATCTTCTTTTCCTTTGGCGTAATGATGCGGCTCTTGCGCTCCGGCCCCAGCATCACGCGTTCCATCGCTTCTTCGAAGTCGGCCATCAAAATAGTTTTGCGGTTGCGCCGCGCGGCCAAGATCGCCGCTTCGTTGACCATGTTCTCGATGTCCGCGCCGACAAAGCCCGGTGTCGATTTAGCCAGCACGCTCAATTCGATATCTTCGCCCAGCGGTTTGCCGCGCACGTGCACTTTGAAAATTTCTTCGCGGCCCTTGATATCCGGCCGATCGAGCACCACGCGCCGATCGAACCGGCCCGGCCGCATCAACGCCGGATCGAGAATGTCCGGTCGGTTAGTGGCCGCGACCACGATCACATTCGTATCGGTATCGAAGCCATCCATCTCAACCAAAATCTGATTGAGCGTTTGCTCGCGCTCATCATGCGATCCGCCCAAGCCCGCGCCGCGATGACGACCGACGGCATCGATTTCGTCGACGAACACAATGCACGGACTGTGCCGCTTGGCTTGATCGAACAGATCGCGCACGCGCGACGCGCCCACGCCCACGAACATTTCAACAAATTCAGAACCACTGATACTGAAGAATGGCACACCGGCTTCGCCGGAGACGGCCTTCGCTAACAAGGTCTTGCCTGTGCCGGGACTGCCGACGAGCAGCACACCTTTGGGGATGCGCGCGCCGAGTGAGACAAATTTTTCCGGCTCTTTCAAGAACTCCACGATTTCAGCCAAGTCTTGTTTTGCTTCATCGGCGCCGGCCACATCATCGAAGGTCACGGTCGGATGCTCACCGGTAAACATGCGCGCGCGGCTTTTGCCAAACGACAGCGCTTGATTGTTGGTGCCCTGCGCCTGCCGGAACATGAAATAGATCAGGCCGACGATCAGCAAGCCGGGCAGCAAGAAGCTTAACGTGCTCAGCCACGCGCCCCACTCCGGCGGACTCTCCACGCCGTATTTGACCTTGGCCCACGCTTCCGGTTTGACGCCCAACGCGGTCAATTGATCGGGCAGCGGCAGACTGGGATCTTTGCGGGAAGTTACGACT
>JBGQGR010000378.1:0-3988 GCA_041497495.1 Anaerolineae bacterium
TGTATCCGCTTCAACATCGACGAACACCGGCCGCGCGCCGCTCAGCAGAATGCTGTTGACCGTCGCGCCAAAAGTGAACGGCGTGGTGATCACTTCATCGCCCGCGCCGATGTCATTGGCTAACAAGGCAAGATGAAGTGCCGCCGTGCCGGACGAAACGGCGATGGCATGTTTAACGCCGCACAACTGCGCGAATTTACTTTCCAGAGCAGCCACGCGCTCGCCTTGAACTAGCAGGCCGGAGTCCAACACCTCCAGCACGGCGCGCTTTTCAGCCTCGCCGATGATCGGCTTCGATAAGGGAATCATGCTCCATCTCTTTCAACATCGCTTGATAGCTGCTCAGCGGAATCAAGATCACGGCGTGCCGCTGATCGCACGTCATCGGCACTGCGTCTATGTGCGCGGACATTTCTTCTTTAAGCACCTGCAGTTTCTCACCACAGTGACAGACAAAGCCGCGCAGTCGCGCCGGGTTGCCGTACACCAAACCGTAGTCCGGCACACCGCGCGTAACGACTGCCCCTGCGCCGATCATCGCCCAGCGGCCAACGGTGATCCCGCACACGAGCGTGGCCTGCGCGCCGATCGATGCGCCGGATTTGACGAGCGTTTCGCTCAAAGTCCAATCGGCTTGGGGTGAGCCATCGAGATTGATCGAGCGCGGATGCAGATCGTTGGTGAAGACACAGTGCGGGCCGCAGAACACGCCGTCTTCCAAAGTGACACCGTGATAGATCGAGACGCCGTTCTGAATTTTGACGTGGTTGCCAATGCGCACCTGCGCATCGATATATACATCTTTGCCCAGCACGCAACCTTGCCCAATCGTCGCGCCTTCACGGATGTGGACGCGATGCCAAATCTTGCTGCCCGCGCCGATCGATGCGCGCGCTGAAACATCGGCCGTGGGGTGGATAAAAATCTTGGACGAGACTGATGAACGCACAGGCAGAATCCTATCTGGCCACGAGCATGAATGGAGGCGGCCGATTGAGCGTGCAGTAATTTGATCTCAATTGCAATAATCGATGGCGGTCTGCTGCAAGATGCGCGCCGTGTCTTCCACCGACTGCAGATCGACCCACTCTTCACGCGCATGCGCGCCCGCGCCGATCGGCCCGAACACGGCTGTTTCGATCCCGGCGGCGGCCAGCAAAGCCGAGTCCATCCAAAAAGAAACACCGGTGTACTCCGGCGGATGCTTCAAGATTTGATTGGCCGCCCGATCGAGCGATTGAACGATCGGGGCTTCAAGCGAAACCGAAAATGGATCGCGCGCTAACGCTGACTTGATCGACGCTTTGAAAGTCGGATCGGCCTGCGCGAGTTTATCGATAATTGATTGGATTTCATGCAAGACTTGCGCAGTCGATTCTCCCGGGATGGTGCGGCGTTCGATCTGCAAGACGCAGTGGGCCGCATACATACTTGGCTCGGTGCCGCCTTCGATCTTGGCCGCATGCAGCGAGGGCGGGCCAACAAGTTCATGGCCGATTCGATGTCTGAGGTCTTGCTCCAATCGATCGAGTTCAGCTAAGAACCGGCCCATGCGGATGTTGGCATCGATACCTTCGGCAAAGCGGCTGCCGTGCGCCGCGCGGCCGATCGTTTCCACTTCGATCCACACGAACCCTTTGTGCGCGAGACAGATCGTCAATTCGGTCGGCTCAGTGACGATCGCCGCGTCCGGTTTGTAATGACGAACAATTTCTTCCGTGCCGAGGCTGGCATATTCTTCATCAGCCACTGCGGCGATCAACACATCACCTTTCAATCGATCGCTTGCGCTTAGTGACTTCGCCACCGCCAGGCAAGCGGCGAGGCTGCCCTTCATATCATATGCGCCACGACCATATAACTTGCCATCTTTGATCGCCGCCGAAAATGGATCGGGCATGTTCGCCACGCCGACCGTATCCATGTGCGCATTCAGCATCAGTGATCGACCGCCGCCTGTCCCTTTCAGAATTCCGACGACGCTGACTCGGCCAGGTTGTGGTTCATGTAATTTGATTTCAAGTCCTAAGCCGCGCAACAAATCAGCGACATAAGCGGCAATGTGTACTTCGCCCGCGCCATCGGCCGACAATGATGGATTGATTGAATTAATCTTGACCAAATTGGTCAACGTTCGGATCAAATAATCACGATCGATTTGAACAAGTGGCATAGCCGGCAACCTCGATAGATGTGTGTACTCCCCGCAAGTTTACCACGCTCGACGGACATCGCGAACACGTTGCTTCAAATACAAACGGCCTCACCACAATGGTCAGGCCGTTTGTCGAAGTGTTTAGCTACTCAGCAGTTACTTCAGCGTCAACAAGTACGCGATCAAGTCGGCCAAATCCTGCGCCGACATGTTGTTGCCCAAACCCTCTGGCATGTTTGATTTGCCATTGGCTCCTACGAAATTCGCATTGCCGGGCACAATGAAGGCGCTCGGGTTCTGAATGCTCTCGCGGATGTAATCCGCAGCAGCCTTGCCCGGTTCGCGCGAATCGGCCCGCGCGGCAAGCCCGGCCAGCGACGGACCAACGATCACCGTATCCGTCTGCAGCGAGTGGCAAGCCTTACAATGTGCCGGATTGTTGTCTTTAAATCTCACCTTTTGCGCGAACAAATCTGCACCGCGAGCGGCATCGCCGGTGGGCAGTGCTGTTGCGAGATCGGAACCGATCGCTTTGAAGTTGCTGGGCACAGTCGGACTTATCGCAGCCTGCGCTTGCCAGTTCAGTACAAAGTTGACCACATCTTCAACTTGATCGTCGCGATATGGGCCGCCAAACTGCTGGCTCCACGTCGGCATGGGATTGACGAATCCGCCGAGGCTGTCCGCATAAGTGGATTGATCCGGACGACCGGCCGCAACCGTCAGCTTGATGAAGTCATGCAAAGTGCCGTTAAAAGTCTTAGCCGCTTGCAGCGCCGGAAAATGTTTGGTAAACAAATCTGGATTCAGCGACGGGCCTTTGCCGGGAATCCCTTCGCCGTTATCGGCGTGGCACGATCGGCAGTTGCTATAGAAGATCAAAGCGCCCGCTTCGATGTTCTGTTGCTCAAGCAGTTTGCTGTTGCCGAGAGCAACCTGACGATGATCAACTCTGCCCACCACGCCCTTTCCAGTGATTGATCGAAAATCTTGTGCTTCAGAAAGCGTCAAGTTCCTCTGCTGCGCGCCAGCTACTATCGCTGCTGCCAAGGGGTGCTCGCTTCCTCGCTCGATGCTAGCGGCCAGGCGTAGCAGATCTGATTCACTCATTCCATCTACAGCAACTATTGAAGTGAGGCGCGGCTTGCCTTCCGTGAGCGTTCCGGTCTTGTCCACAATGAGAGTGTCTATCTTCTCCAGGACCTCAAGGGCTTCGGCATTCTTGATGAGCACGCCTGCCGTAGCCCCGCGTCCTGTTCCCACCATAATTGACATCGGCGTAGCAAGCCCGAGCGCACAAGGGCAGGCAATTATCAGCACGGCGACCGCATTGACGATCGCGTGTGCCAGTCGCGGCTCGGGACCAATGAGGCTCCAAACAACAAAGGTGATGAAGGCGGCTACAATCACGGCAGGAACAAAGTAAGACGAAACAACATCCGCGAGTCGCTGAATGGGAGCGCGGCTACGCTGAGCTTCGCTCACCATGCGCACGATCTGAGCAAGAAGCGTTTCGCTGCCCACACGCTCCGCCTGCATAATGAAGCCTCCAGTACCATTGACAGTGCCACCGGTGACCTTGTCACCATTCGTCTTCTCGACAGGAATAGACTCACCCGTGACCATAGACTCATCTATAGAGCTCGAACCTTCGAGAATCACTCCGTCCACCGGAACTTTTTCTCCCGGGCGAACCCGGAGCTTATCTCCCGGCTTGATGACTTCTAGAGAGATCTCTTCTTCTTTCCCATCATCGCGAATGACTCTGGCTGTTTTGGGAGCCAGTCCGAGCAGCGCTTTGATCGCGGCGCCGGTCTGGCTTCTGGCTCGCAA
>JBGQGR010000379.1:0-3983 GCA_041497495.1 Anaerolineae bacterium
ATCGATCAACTGCCTGATGGATCAACGGCTTTAGTGATCTTTGATTACGATCCCACTCAGTCTGGTGAGATGAATCCAATTGCCGATGTGTTACTGCGCCATTTGATCGCACGCGGCACGGCTGTCCAAGCAGCCAGCCTTAATCCATTAGGATCGTCTGTGGCCCAAGCCGAGTGGCTTAAAGCCAGCAGTCAACTATCCGATACGGTTCAGTTCGAAAATCTTGGCTATGTGGCCGGTCAATCGATCGGTGTGCAGCAATTGCTGGAGCGTAATCCATCGATCGGCTTGGTGGTCGATTTAGCGGCCTCGCCTGATAATTTGCGCTGGTGGGTTGAACAAATCGCGGCCTCCAATTTGCAAGTGCCGTTGATCGCGGGCTTGAGCGCCGGGGCCGAGCCGTTAGCTCTGCCCTACATTCGATCGGGACAAGTAAAGGGCACGGTGGTGGGCCTGGTCGGCGCGTTGGCCTATGCTCAGTACACAGGCTTGTCGCCGCTATCAACAGCCAGTCAAGCGACTGAGAATCAAATTCATCTGGAAGCGCAAACGTTAGCGCATTGGATGTTAGTGTTGATTATCTTGATCGGCATGCTCAGCGCGTTGTTCTCGCGCGGCGGGAGGCGATCAGCCGCATGAGTATTGATCAGATTGGCCTCATCGTTGGCGCAGCTCTGAGTTTGATCATTCTGAGTTATTTGATCGGCGATAACTTTTTCTATCGTCTGTTTACGCATGTGTTGGTGGGCGTGGGCGCAGCGTTCATTGTTGTGACAGTAGTGGCGGATGTGCTGGTGCCGCAAATGGTGAGCCCGCTGTTGCAGCGAGATCAACCAGTGCAGGTGGTGGTGGCTGCCGCTGGATTGTTGGGTTGTATCTTGTTGTTAGTCAAAGCTTGGCGACCGCGCTTAGCCGGCATCGGAAATATTTCGATCGGTTATCTGGTGGGCGTCGGCGCGGCGGTGGCGTTAGGCGGCGCACTGTTTGGCACATTGAGCGCGCAGATTATCGCCGCTGCGCAACTGCCCGCGGCTATCGGCGATAAAGATGCGGCGGTCAAGATTTTGCTGGGTATGCTGGCTTTAGCCGGCACGTTGGCCACATTGATTTCATTTGGATTTTATCGCGTGGCACGCGGCGGCTTATTAAGCGGCGTCAACGCCATTGGCCGCTTCTTTTTGTCGGCGGCGCTCGGGGCGACTTTTGCGCTGGTGTATGTGGCCAGCGTGAGCTTGTTGATCGATCGGGTTCAGGCGATTGCGGATGTAGTCAATATGTTGTCAAAGCTGCCTAAGCCCTAATCGATATTGGGATTGTGTGATCGGATATATGGAACAGCAGACTCAAGTGCATTCGATTCTGGGAATTGATATTGGCAGCGTGAACACGCAAGCCACACTGATCGCACGCGTGGAAGGCACGTTCCGCTTTGTGGCCCGGGCGCAATCGCCGACGACGCTGGAAGATCCATGGTCGGATGTCGCGATCGGTGCGCGGCATGCCATTGAGCAGCTCAGCCAGATCGCGGCGCGGCCGATGCTCAATGACAAGGGCGATGTTGTTTCACCGGAGCAGCCAGATGGCGCGGGTGTTGATCTGTGCGTTATCACCTGCAGTGCCGCTCAACCCTTGCGAGTTGTGTTAGCTGGATTGGTCAGCGATTTGAGTTTAGACAGTATGCGGCGCGCGGCCGCCGGCACTTACACTTGGGTCGAAGACGTGATCGGTTTGTTGGGCACGGAGCGGCTTAGTGATGAAGCGCGAGCGCGGCGCATCATGTCCATTCAGCCGGATGTGGTGTGCATCGCCGGGGGATTAGATGGCGGCGCTGAAGTGCCGGTGCTTGATCTTGTGGAAGCGGTTACGCTGGGCGCATCGCTGCTGGATCAAGCGGTACGCCCCAAGATCGTTTTTGCGGGCAATGCCAATTTGCGATCGCGTGTGGGTCAGATCGTCGGACAGCAGACTGAAGTCTTAATGGCCGAGGGCAACGTGCGCCCCAATTTGGAAACGGAAAACCTCGATCCGTTGATGAATGAGTTGGAAGTGCTACACGCTCACGACAAGATTGGCCGCGTGCCCGGCATTGCCGCCTGTGCGGCGTGGAGTGCGCTGCCAATGTTATCGACGGCGCGCAGTCTGGGGCATGTCATTCAATATCTCAGCGCGTTAGACGATCAATCGCGCGGCGCGTTAGGTGTGGATGTGGGCGCGGCCACGACTTCGATCGCCACCGGCTTCAAAGGCAATTTGCATTTATCGGTGCGCAGTGATATCGGCACCGCATTCGGCGGCACGCGTTTGCTGCGTGAAATTGGCGCGGCGGCGATCTTGCGCTGGCTGCCCTTTGAGTTGACCGAAGGCGAGCTGGAAGCGTTTCTGATCAATAAAGAGCTGCATCCCTTGAGTATTCCGCAAGATACGCGCGAGTTGTTGATCGAACATGCGATCACGCGCGAAGCGATCCGCGCTACACTGCGCACGGCTAAGCCTAGCTGGTACACCGATCGGCAAGCGGCGCTCGACGATCTCATGCCGTTGATCGATCCGATCGTCGGTGCGGGCGCAGTCCTCACGCGCGCGCCGCGTCCCGGTCAAGCGGCATTGATGTTGTTGGATGCGCTGGAACCGATCGGAGTGACGACGCTCAATTTGGATGTGTATGGTTTGATCCCGGCGCTAGGCTTGGCCGCACTCGCTCAGCCGTTGAGCGCCACCCAAGCGATCGAGAATAACGGACTGCTCACGTTGGGCACGGCCATTGTGCCAGTCGGTCGAGCGCGGCTCGGTGAAACCATCCTAAGTGTGAAGATCAGTTATGAAGGTGGCGGCGATTTGGAAGTGGAAGTAGCCGCTGGAACATTGGAAGTGCTGCCGTTATCATTAGGGCAGAAAGCATCTCTGCGTTTATCGCCGCGTCGAGGGATCAATATTGGTTATGGTCCCGGTCGAGGCGTGAAACTACCGGATGTGAATGGCGGCATGGTCGGTTTGATTATCGATGCGCGCGGTCGGCCGCTGAGCCTGCCGTCGAATGTCGAGAAGCGCCGCCAGCGTATTCAGCAATGGTTGTGGGATATGGGTGCGTAACGATCAAGCATCCAGAGCGGAGCAGTGAAGCCACGGACTTCAGTGCGCAGTCGAAGGATGCGAATCTGGTTCATGCGAATTCATAGAAAAACTTATGAGTGGAACGGTTGCTTACTATCCGCCTGAGACGCGTGTGATGCCGCTGACGATAATTCGTCGAGAGCGCCTGCTGCCCACGCCTGGCAAAGTTTTAGTCAACATACAGGAACGCTTGCAGGCGACGCAGATCGTGGCGCAAGCCGATGTGACGGGCGAAGTGCGCATCGTCAACATCGCACGCGTGCTGCGCGTGCCGGCGGCGAAAGCATTTCGTTATTTGAAAGTAAAAGAAGGCGATGATGTAAAAGCAGGCGCGGTGCTGGCTTCGCGCGGTGTGCTCAGCGGCGCGCGCGCCCTTTCGCCCGTCGACGGGTTTGTCGGCCGCGTCGATAAGAGCACCGGCCGAGTGTTGATTCAAGTGGTGGCGAAGCCGTTCGAACTGAATGCTTATCTGCCCGGCGTGGTGATCAACGTCCTGGCTTCACGCGGTGTGGTGATCGAAGTGACGGGCGCGCTCATTCAAGGGACCGTCGGCTTCGGCGGCGAATCGTTCGGCGTGCTGCATGTCACGGCCAGCGAGCCGACCGAAGTGCTGCACGCGAAATCGATCGATGTTTCGTCGCACGGTGCGATTGTCGTCGGCGGTGCGTGGATCGATGAATCGGCTTTGCAGCAAGGCACACAGCTGCAAGTGCGGGGCATCATTGCCGGCAGCCTGGAAGGCCGCTTGTTGGAAATGGCACGCAGCATGGCGTTCCCCATCATTTTGACCGAAGGGTTGGGCAAGCTGGCCATGGCTCGGCCAATCTTCAAACTCCTGCAGGGCCAAGCTGGCCGTGAAGCATCGATCAGTG
>JBGQGR010000380.1:0-3975 GCA_041497495.1 Anaerolineae bacterium
AGCAACGCGTGATCACGCCGGGTCGAATTGTCCCGCTAGGCAAGAAGCACACGCGCCAAGAACCGCGCCGCCCCGATTATATTTTGTTTCTCCGCAAGAATTATCCAATTGCAGTCGTCGAAGCCAAAGCCGAATATCGTCATCCGGCACAAGGGATGCAGCAAGCGATCGACTATGCCAATATACTTGGACTGAAGTTCGCTTATTCAAGTAATGGAAAAGGCATCGTTGAGCACGACTTCACAACGGGCACAGAAAAAACGTTAAACGATTTCCCGTCGCCTGATGAATTGTGGCAGCGCTTGCGTGGCAAGTTAGAACTCAACGATGATAAAGATGCAACCGATTCGTTGACCGCTTACTTTGAAGAAGTCGGAAGCAAGGCTGCGCGCTATTATCAAACGATTGCGATCAATCGCACAGTCGAGGCGGTGATTCGCGGACAAAAGCGTATCTTAATCACGATGGCGACCGGCACAGGCAAAACCCTTGTCGCGTTTCAAATTGTTTGGCGGCTATGGAAAACCAAACGCAAGAAGCGGATTTTGTATCTGGCCGATCGCAACATCTTGATCGATCAGGCCAAGGATCGAACGTTCAGCCCGTTGGGCGAAGCCTTGCACAAGATTCAAGGCGAGGCGACTAAGAGCCGCGAGGTTTATTTCGCTTTGTATCAAGCGCTAACGGGTGCAGATGATCGACCGCCATTGTACGAAAAATATCCACGCGACTTCTTCGATTTGATTATTGTCGATGAGTGTCATCGCGGCAGCGCCCGCGACGAAAGCAACTGGCACAAGATTCTGGAATACTTCGACACGGCACAGCAGATTGGCATGACCGCGACGCCGAAGCGCGAAGACAACGCCGACACTTACGCTTACTTCGGCGATCCGATATACACCTACAGTCTGAAACAAGGCATCGAAGACGGCTTTCTTGCGCCGTATCGCGTGCTGCGAGTTGTGTTGGATGTGGATGCGCATGGCGTGCAGATCGACAAGGGCATACTCGATCGCTTCGGACGCGAAGTGCCGCCGGGCTTGTACGGCACGAAGGATTTCGAGCGATTGATCTCGTTGTTGTCGCGCACTGAAGCGGTGGCCGCGCACTTGACCAGTTACTTGAAATCGACCAACCGTTTCGACAAAACGATCGTGTTCTGTGTCGATCAAGAGCACGCGCTCGATATGCGCCAAGCCTTGATCAACGCCAATACAGATTTGACGAAGGCGAATGCGGATTACATTGTGCGCGTTGTGTCGGATGAAGGCAAAGAAGGTCGCGGTTATCTGGATGAGTTCTCTGATCCTGAAGAAGAGATGCCCGTGATCGTTACGACTTCGCAGATGCTGACCACTGGCGTCGATGCGCCGACGGTGCGCAACATTGTCTTGTTCAAGCCCATCAGTTCGATGACGGACTTCAAGCAGATCATCGGGCGCGGGACGCGCGTGCTGGAAGAGAAGAATAAACTGTGGTTCACGATCATCGATTACACAGGCGCGACGCGCTTGTTCTACGATCCGGCCTTCGATGGCGATCCGGTGCGCGTGACGAAGCAGACGGTTAATGCGGAAACCGGCGAGGTGATCGAATCCGAAGATTCGGAAGATGGCACACTCAAGACGGATGAGCAACACACAGAATCGTATCGCGATCAAGTTTTGCCGCCAGTGAGTACGCTGAATGAGCTGCGCAAGTATTACGTGGATGGTGTGCCAGTTTACGTCGTCGGTGAGCAAGCGTTTGAACTGGATGCCGAAGACAATGTATTGAGGACAGTCAACTACACCGATTACGTCCGCGATCACATTCGACGTGTTTCGCCAACAGCGGATCATCTCCGCAACGTGTGGCCGCTGTCCGATCAGCGTGAAGAGGTGTTGAAGGCGCTCGCCCAACGCGGCATCGATGTGGATCATCTGGCGCAGATCACCCATCAAGAAGCCGCCGAGCCGCTCGATCTCTTGTTGCATGTCGCTTTCAATGCGCCGTTGTTGACGCGACGCGAACGCGCCGAGAAGTTGCGCCAGACGAAGCCGAACTTCTTCAATACTTACACGCCCGCAGCACGTTCGATTCTCGATGAACTGCTGGATAAGTATGCCGACATCGGCCCGAAGGAATTGAGCAATCTTACTTCGACTTTGAAAGTGCCGCCGATCGATCAGCATGGCAGCGTGTCTGAGATCGCGGCGTTGTTTGGCGGGGCGGAGAAGTTGAAGGCGGCGGTCGATAGGATGCAGGTGTTGTTGTACAAATCTTGAACCCCCTCCCAGCCTCCCCCGCTACGCAGGGGAGGCGTGATTCGTCCCTCCCCTGTCGAAGCTTTTCTCGACGGGGGAGGTTAGGTGGGGGTTCTTACAAGGATCATCATGCCTCGAACCAAGAAGACGGTAACAAAGCCCAAAGCAACTCGTGCTCGTAAACAAGTCACATCGCAAACGCCGCAACCAACCTCGACGCGCGAGCAGTTGTCGTCGATCATCAAGTCGGCGCGCGATCTGATGCGCAAGGATGCCGGACTGAACGGCGATCTCGATCGCTTGCCGCAACTATCGTGGGTGCTGTTCCTCAAATGCTACGATGATCTCGAAATTGCGCGCGAGAACAACGCGATCCTATCGGGCCAGAAATATCGATCGGTGATTCCGAAGCCGTTCCGCTGGCGCGATTGGGCGAGCGATCCCGATCACGGTCAGACCGGGCCGGAGTTGATCGACTTCGTCAACAATCAATTGCTGCCCAAGTTGCGAGAGTTGAGCGGCAACGATCAGAAAATCGTCATCGCCGCGCTGTTTCGCGAGACGTACAATCGGATGCTGTCCGGCTACCTACTGCGCGATCTGGTCAACAAGATCGACGGCGTACATTTCCTATCGCGCGATGAAATCTTCACGCTGTCGCATCTGTACGAATCGATGTTGAAAGAGATGCGCGACGCGGCGGGCGATTCCGGCGAGTTCTATACGCCGCGACCGGTGGTGCGGTTCATGGTCGAGCGCGTCGCGCCGCAGTTGGGCGAGACCGTGCTCGATCCGGCCTGCGGCACGGGCGGCTTTTTGGTCGAAGCGTATGATTATATGAAGCGGCAGCGCAAGAAGAGCACCGACGAAGATCGCTTGCAAAACGACACGCTGCACGGCGTCGAGAAGAAACCTATGCCGTATCTGCTCGGCACGATGAACATGATCTTGCACGGCATCGAGTCGCCGAACATTCAGCGCACGAACGCGCTCGATAAACCGCTCAAGGAAATCGGCGACGCTGATCGGTTTGATGTCATCGTCACCAATCCGCCGTTCGGCGGTGAAGAAGAAGCGGGCATTCAATTGAACTTCCCCGAAGCGACGCGCACCAGTGAGACCGCGCTGTTGTTCATGCAGTTCATCATGCGCTCGTTGAAACCGAAAGGCCGCTGCGCGCTGGTCGTGCCGAACGGCACGTTGTTTGGCGACGGCGTCGCGGCGAAGGTCAAAGAGAAACTGCTGACCGAATTCAACCTGCACACGATCGTTCGACTGCCGAACGGTGTGTTCGCGCCGTATACGGGCATCCCGACGAATTTGCTATTCTTCGATCGAACCGGGCCGACCAAAGAGATTTGGTATTACGATCAACCCATGCCCGAAGGCCGCAAGAATTATTCCAAGACGAAGCCGATGCAGCATGAAGACTGGGCCGAGTGCATTGCATGGTGGGACAAACGGATCGAAAACGATCGCGCGTGGAAAATTTCCGCCAGCGACATTTTGAAGTATGACGATCAACACAATGTGATCTCGGTGAATCTCGACATCAAGAATCCGACCGCGCAAGATGATTTTGTGCATCTGCCGCCCGAACAATTAGCCGCTGACATTTTGAAGAAAGAACAACGCATTGCCACTCTAGAGCAACTTACTACCGATTTGATGGCATAATAGAAGGTATGAAAGCATATTCAACCGATCTTCGCGAACGAGCAGTCAG
>JBGQGR010000381.1:0-3974 GCA_041497495.1 Anaerolineae bacterium
CGTCGTCGACGATCAGAATTATCGCAGCGGCCATCTGCTCACCCCGCGACGGCGTCAGCACGTGGGCTAATTGCTGAGCTTGCAGTGGCTTGAGTTGATAATCGAAGTCCAGCACCGCGCCGCCCTGTCCCGTTGGTGGCAGATCGTAAAACACGATGGACGCATCCCGTGTTTGTGGCTGATCTTTGAGCTGCCGCACAATGTTCCAGCCGCGCCCTTCAAGCAACGGTCGACTGACCAGCACCGTCGTGGGGAGTTCACCTTGGATCGCTGCCGCGACATCCGCTTCCGTGGCGATGACGTGCGTCACGACTTCAAAGCCCTGTTGGCGTAAATACGCTTCAACCCGATCGGCACCTTCGGCCGGATCGGTCAGCAGCAGCACCGTGGGATGATCGCGCCAAGAAAGCATTTCGGTCGACGCGATCGGCTCGCGTAAGATCGGCAGGCTGAAAAAGAACGTCGCGCCTTCGCCTTCCACGCCCGAGGCGCGCGCCCCGATCGTGCCGCCGTGCAGTTCGATCAAATGCCGGCTGATCGCCAGTCCCAGGCCTAGGCCGCCAAACCCGCGTGTAGCCGTGCGTTCCGATTGATAAAATTCGTTGAAGATGCTTTCCTGCTCTGACAACGGAATGCCGAGGCCGGTATCCCGCACGGAAACGGTAACATGCTCCTCCGTCACGGCCACAGCCAGCTCCACCCTGCCATGCGGCGTGAACTTGACTGCGTTGCTGATGAAGTTGAGCGCCACCTGTCGCAAGCGCGTTCGATCTCCCCACACGTATGGCAGGCTATCGGGTAGTTGTGCGCGCCAGGTCAAGCCTTTATCACGCGCCAACTGTTCGCCCGTAGCGATCACCGTGCGCAGCACTTCACTCAAATCGAGTGGCTCGCAACTTAACCGAAGTTGTCCGGCATCACTACTGGCCAGGTCAAGCACATCGCGGATTAGAAAGCCTAAGTGCTGTGCGCTGGCAAAGATGCGTTCCAGATCTTGCGCGGGTGCTACATGGCCTTGTGCTTGTTCACGCAGCAAGAGTTCACTAAGACCGACGATGACATTGAGCGGTGTGCGCAGTTCATGACTGACCGTGGACAGGAAGCGTGTCTTCAAGCGATTCGCTTCTTCGGCCAGACGCTGGCCCTCGGCGGCGGCATGATAGAGCTGACTGCTGCGCAAGGCTGCCGAGACGTTGCGCATAATGACCGCGCAGGGTTCCAGGTTGGCTGCTTCAAAAGCGATGAAACCGATCACTTGCTCTTGAATGATCAGCGGCAGGATTGCCAGTTGAAACAGCTGATCGGGGGGGTACAAATCAATCGGAGGAAAGTGGCGCGTGGTGAGTTTCCGATCGAGCAAGTCGCTTGGCAGGCCGCAGCATAAGATCCCACGGCTCGCCGCCACGGCATCATCTTCTTCTGCCTCATAACGCGCCGCAAAAGCATGCCGGATGCCGATGCGCGGCAGATTGGCCGCCAGAATGTCGGCGATTTTGTCCGTGTCCAACACCGCCAGCAATTGAGCCGTCATCAAGCCCAGGCGATCGGCGGCCTCCATCTGGCGAATGAGGGTGCGCGTAGTCTGTTGTCGTACGCGTTCACCCACGGCCACTTGCGCCTGATTGAGTAGGGTGGTCATCAGTATGGGCGCGGCTGTGTCAATATTGGCCTCTTGTTGCAAAGTCAAAATGGCCGTGTGCCAAATGTAAGCATCTTCGTTTTGTGCTTCAGTGCGTTCCAGCAGCTGTGCCATGACCTGATTGAACGGCGCGGCCACGCCATGTTCCACGCTGCTCAATAGCGTTGCTACCAGCTCTTCACTCATGGCAGAGAGCTCATTCAGGCGAAAGTGGCGGGCTTCCGTGACCGCCGCGGCGGCCATATGCTGCGCCAACACAGAGGCAGTCAGCGGTAGCGCCGGAGCAGCCGGCAACCGACCAGGTTGCAGGACAACCCACGGACGACAGCCACAAGACTGACGAATGATCAGCTGCATCGGGATGCGAATCGTCGTGCGGCCATTCCAGGATCCTTCCAGCAGTTGCAGCAACGACACGAGCGTTTGATAGCCCAATTCAAAAGTGGGATGACGCACCGTGCTGAGGGGCGGTGACTGCACACGCGCATTCAGGCGATCGTCAAACCCGATCACAGCAAAATCGTGCGGCACATCGCGCCCGCTGGCTTTGACGGCTTGCAACGCGCCGATGGCATACCAATCATTGAACGCGATCGCCGCTGAGCAGGGCACGCCACTGGCGAGAATCTGGTGCATGGCTTGGCGGCCGCTCTCAGTATCGTCGGCATGATCGCCGTATGCGATCAAGCGTGGATCGATCGGCAGGCCATGTTGCTGCAACGTTTCCTGATAAGCGTGCATTCGTTCAAGGCTGTCGCCAGGTCGATCGATCGTGTTGGGAATGTACGCAATATGTCGGTGTCCGTGCGCGAGGAGATGTTGCACCGCTTGCCGGATGCCACTGGCATTGTCCGCCGCCACTGAAGGCTGCAATTCAGGCGCGCCTGCAAACACAATCGAATGACCATTAGCTATGAGGCTTTGCACATCAGTCAGCCGCTCAGCCGACAGCGTGTCCGGCACGACAATGAGTCCATCGGTGTTCCACGGCCCAACTGGCACAAATTGCGCGTCGGACATGAGATTGGGCCACGCGGGTGTCATGAGGCGCGGAGGTGGGGGCGGGGCCACACCGCAGGCCAGCAGCAAATTACATTCATGATCGTGCGCCGCGGCGCTGACGCCTTCGAGCAGCACGTGTAGGTAATCGTCGATCGTCGCCCCTTCGTAGACGTGCCAGGCGGCCAACACGCCAACGGTGGGCGCAGCGCGCAATAGTTTGCGTTGCATAGCGGGTATTATAGCATGGCGATACAGCGGGGTATAGGCTTACCAAGCGAGATAAGCCGGTGCCGCGCTGGAATATACACTGGCGTTAACAAGTCGATGAATCTTCATTGCTCAATCGGCTAACTCGTCTTGGTAGATAATTCTTCTGCCGCAGCGATGAATTCCGCGCGTCGACAAAGCGGACTTTCTCTTCGGCGGAATATTTCTTCCGCGTGACCTAGCGGGTCTGCCGGGCGGTTGCAGTGATGAATTCCGTTGACTCGGCCGTGATAACTCCTGGGTCTGGTTATACCAGCTGGTGGCCGAAAAGTATCTCTTCGCATCGGACCTCTTTTGTCCCATTTAATCTGCCGATAACATGAATTGCTTTGAGTCGCAGAGATCGCGGCTGCTCCGCAGCAGGTCATTTCACTCGATCGAAAAAAAACAACGGGGCGATCGAAGTTGATCGATCGTCCCGTCCGTTATCCTGTGTAGGACTTTCTGCCCACTTGTCTTATGGTTAGAAATTCTTCAACGTCAGCGGCAGATAGATGTTGTAGTTGATCGATGCGCCGCCCCAGAACCCGCCATTGAGTTGATACGATCCACCGCTCAGCGATCCCGCATAGGGCTGACCGATCGTGCCACCGAGCGAATACGATCCACCGGTGCTGAAGGTCGCGCCACCACCGTCGATCGTGAACCACGACATGTCATAGCCGCTTTGCGGAGAGGCAGGATCGTTCGTGCGTTGCGCGTTCGCCGTGCTGATGCCGATCAGCAGCACTAAAACGATCGGGAGCAGAATGATTAGGCGTTTCATGGTGCGCCTCCCCTAGCGTCCCACGCGTGTGTAGGGCGTGCAGGTCAGGTTGGAGCAGCGGAACACTTTCAGGTCGCCATTGGTGACATCGTAGTAACTGATCAGCCCCAGCCCATCCGCGCCGATAGTGATGGACGTGTACTGGCCGACATAGCCCGTGCTGTCCACGGTGGTGCTGAGGTTGCCGCTGCTGCAGGCCGCGTTGCCGCAGTGCAGCACCTTCAGGTCGTTATTACTGGCATCGGTGTAACTGATCAGCCCCAGCCCATCCGCGCCGATGGTGATGGAGGTTAAGTAGCC
>JBGQGR010000382.1:0-3964 GCA_041497495.1 Anaerolineae bacterium
CACCTTCTTGCGCGCGAAGATCACCGTAGGATCATAGGATTGAGCAGGGAAGCCTTGCAGATCAGCAACGGTCAAAACGCGATAGGCGATACCGTGCGCTTCACAGGCCGATCGTTTGGCGGCAGTGTCATTCAGCTCATCAACAACCCATGTGATCGATTGAGATCCAGCGGTATGTGGTATCGCATCTCGCTCGATCGATCCCTCCACCACCGACACCCGCGTTACATACCGAATGGCGCGCACAAAATAAAGGCGTTCGGCCAACGGGAACTTGGGAAGCCTGCCTTCCAGGTTGCGAATGGTTTCGTCTGACCGCACCTGCACCTGCAGCTTCCCCAACTTCGAGGCTTCTTCCAGGAAGCGTACCTGGGGGCATCGCAGATTATCAAAGCTGCCTGTTACGACGACGTCACTCATGCTTGCTCCAATTTTGGCTCTGCAATTCTGACCTTCACCTGCAGCGAACCGGGCACCGGTTCTTCAGATACAACGTATAAATATCCACCGCCACAACCCGAATACATTGCGCCCGCATACCTGGACTGGTAGTAGTTTAACAATCCCACCAGATCAACTTTGATCGTCGGATGCTTCACCGTACGCGGCAAGATCGCTGCCCAACAATGCATACACTCATTCATCGATGCCCCTAAGGCTTCAACGTCTTTCGCCAGAATTGCGTCGAAGCAGTCTTTGCCGGATTGGCCCAGCCGGCTAATCCACTGTCGGTCCAGATTCTTTTCGCCCAGCGGACTATAACCATCAGGCCGCGGCGCAACCGGTATCATATGAATCACTGCGTTAAGCCAGGCCGTAACCTCAGGATCATTATTCGATTCGACGTGCACGGGGAAAATGCCGCCCTCATACTGAAAGTCGTAATCGATCCGATTGACGCCGGGATAGATCAGGCCGACCATGTCCTGCGATCCTGAGGGATCAGACTTACCGGCATTCTCAGCAGCATACAGTTCGCGAACCAGTTTCGCCGGATCTTCGTGCGGCAATGAACCATTCCACAGTTTGAGTGCAATTTCGCGGGTGCTGGTGCCCATGCCACACCGATCCAAAAAGTGGCAGGTCGGCTCCAAAGCGACGACGACCATCGAGCCGGGCGGGGTGAGATTGTGTTGAGAAACAAAAGGCTGATCGATCCAGCCGCCGGCAAACGCCATGCGGTACGGCATTTGGCCGATCACAGCGGTGATGTCTGCCTCGGTTCGCTTGCTCATAAGCCCCAATCCCTCACCGTGATCTTATTCAGCTGTTTCGCCCGCTGTCCGATCAGCAATCTGTGTCCGATCGGACAGCGAGTGGTGGCCCGATTGCAGTTGTTAGTGGAGAATATGCGGCGCTGCTTTAGACCGAAGGCTTTTTCCATTCGACAAATTCGATCACATGGTTATCCGGATCGCTGAGATACAGCCACTTCACCCGGCCCGGTATTTCAAGCGGCCCATTCGCCAGCGGAATTCCCTGTGCCTTAGCCAGCGCGAGGATCGCATCGATGTCATCGGTCTGGAGTGCAAGATGCGGACAGTACGGCGGCTTCAGTACAGGTCGCTCGTAGATCTCAGGCTGATTATCTTCCGTCAACCCTTGCAGCAATTCGAGGTTGCCGCCTTCCAATTCAAGAAAAGCGTAGGCTTCGTGCTGAACCTGATCTACTTCGGAGAACATCAGCTTGAGGCCCAACTTCTCCGTATAAAAGCGAATGGCAGCGGCCAGATCAGAAACCTCGATCGCGAAATGATCGACTTTCATGGAGACTCTTTCAGGGCATCACAACGCCAATCGTCAGTAAGATATTGGCGTAGATGCGCTGCTCGCCCGTGGCGATGACGAGAGCCGTATCCAGATCGCGGGCTGTATCGTAGAACTCAAAGCGACCCAGCGGCTTGAGGGCAAGACCCGGCGGCAGGATGCTGCGAAAATCACGATAGATCGACGGCTCTTCACCGGATTCGGGCAGCATCACCGCCACGGCCTCAATCGGAATCGCCTCCACCAGCACACGCAAAACATCGGTGACCGTCACCAATCCAGGTGCGAGGTTGAGGTAAACGCGCTGTGCCACAGGATTGGCCCGCGTGCCGACCGGATAGTTGCCATCGGCGATCAACACTTTGCCGCCATGCCCGGAGCTGCCCAGGGCTTGCAGAATTTCTGGATGGAGCAATTTTGTTTTAAGCATCTTAACTTCTTGGTGTCAGATTAAACATCACGGCTGTCATGATAGCACGGCTATCCGCGGTTTGCCGTGCTTACAGTTTCTTGCCTAACATCAGCTTGGCATTGGTCTCGCCGCCATTCTCCAAATAGAGCAACGGCAGCGGTCGATCAACACCCTCGACGAAGCTGGGCCGCGCGGCCCAGTACACTTCCGATAGCACGTTGTTCAAGTCCATCCAGTATTCCAACCGCGCCGGGCTGAGACCCTGAATCATGTGGAGGTGGTTGGCGGGCGGATAGTGCTTGTACTCGTACATCGTCGCGTACTTGGGCATGATGAACGTATGCGGCCATTCACGAGTGGTGGCGTGCGTCAAAGGCGTAGCGATCACCTCAGGCACTTCCACGCTCGTGGCCTCGTCCCAATTCATCCCGAACAAGCCCGCTAGGCTGCTGTACGTCAAGCGGCCCGCGATGCCCGACAAACCGCCTGGCGACACAAACGTCACCGAGTTGCCCAGGCCGGGGAAGTAGTCACGATCCTGCAGCGGCATCGATACGCGCGACATGATCGCTTCGACGCTCTCGCCGGGCTTGCCGGCCCAATCGAATGACGCGCTGCCCGAATTATCGCCATCGACCAAACCTTTGTGTGCCCACACTTCATCAGGCAACGACACACCCAACTTCTGCGCCAACGCCTCAAGTTCCCACTTTTCCCACACTTTGCGGAAGTCCATAAACAACGGCGGATTGCCGCCCGTCAACGCTGAGAAGAACAGCATCGTTAACAGACCTTGCGTGTCAGCCTCGGTCGCAAACGGGACAGGCAGCTTACGACCGTTGTGATCGAACGTCGAGTTGAAAAACGATTCCATCGTATCGGCCACCGGCAGCGGCAGACCGCGCAGATCAGAACCCCATTCCAACTGGCTCATGAAGCCGCCGCCGACGGCATCCAAATCTTTCAGCAAATCACGCGTGATGAGATAGAGCGCGAGACTTTGATTGAAACGCTGCGAATCTTCGTCGTTGCGTAGTTCTACGCGGCTGCCCACATATCGATCGACCCACGCGCGTAACGCCATTAGCTCATCGGCCTGATAGGCTTTCTTGTTCAGCATATCCGCCAATAACTTCATATCTAGCCGCGTGATCTCGATGCCAAACTGCTGCCGCGTTGGCAGCACATGCGCCAGCGCAGTTTCCATACCCATCGAATCGTGACCAAAGACGACGACACGCCGGCCCTTCAACGCCTGGGTCGTCAACGCCGCCGCCGCCCAATCGGTTAACGCCTGAGCCGTCGATTCGGTCATCACCGGGTTCAGGCCGGTGTCGGGCCACGTGCCTACATTCAAGTGCGACAATCGTCCGTATTGTGCCAGCGCACCGTTGATGGCATGCGCAAACACGACACCCGGCTTGGGGCCGCTATTGCCGCATGTGAAGTTGATCGGTGTATCTTTGGGGAACTGCTGCAACAACGAAATGACACTGAGCTGCGGAAAGGCCCAGGTATCCGGCGTGCACACCAGCACTTTGACGCCCGCGTCTTGAAACTGCCTGGCGACGATGTCAGCTTGCGCCTCGCCATCGACTAGAATCGGCGACCAGACCACACGCGCAGGTGAACCGTCTGGCTGTTTAACGCGATCTGCCAGCGCATCCGCCACCATTTTGACGACATTCTGGCAGCGCAGGCGGCTGTCTGCGTCGATGCGCGGATCACCGGCCACAAAAACCCCGATCGCCGGTGTGTTTCGCTCGAATTTTTTAACTGCAGCTG
>JBGQGR010000383.1:0-3953 GCA_041497495.1 Anaerolineae bacterium
ATCGGCGCGGGGATCTTGATCGCCAGTTTGATCTTGATCGTGTTCGAACCGGGTATCGGCCTGCCTGTGTCTCAAGATCGATTCAAGAAGAAAAGGCCTGCAGCTAACCCGATTGTGCCCGGCAGCCCGCCGCCCCACATCACCACACCCAGGGCTTAGAAAACAAAAGGCCGCTCTTTCGAGCAGCCTTTTGCTGTGCGTCGTAGCACCCCTATTCCTTAAACGGTCGGAGGTAGTGCTACGACGCGGCGTTTGCTATTACACATATGCACCACCTCCTCCTCTCTTAAAGGATAGCTAGTAAATAATGGGTGGGGATTTTATCCCCGAAGATGGGCTAATTATCCGACGAATTCTGCGGCTTGTCAAATCCAGGGTCAAAGGTCGCGGCGTGTTTATTCAAGCGCAACCAAGCGATAACGCAAATACGCCTCCATGAAATCATCGAGGCGGCCATCCAGCACGGCCTGCGCATTACCGACTTCATGATTAGTGCGATGGTCTTTGACCATTTGATACGGCTGCAGCACATACGATCGGATCTGGCTGCCCCATTCGGCCTTCAGATGCTCGCCCTTCAAATTCTGCAACTCCTTCAAACGCTTCTCTTCTTCCAGCTCATACAACTTCGCACGCAGAATCTTCAAAGCCGTCTCTCGATTTTGAGTCTGGCTGCGTTCATTCTGGCAAGTCACCACGATCCCGGTCGGGAGATGGGTGATCCGGATCGCGGTTTCATTCTTCTGCACATTCTGCCCGCCCGCGCCCGCCGATCGATAGGTATCGATCTTGATATCCTGTGGCTTGATCTCGACTTCTTCACCCTCACCCAGATCGGGCCACACTTCGATCAGCGCAAATGAGGTATGCCGACGATGTGCCGTATCGAACGGAGACAACCGCACCAAACGATGCACGCCACGCTCGGATCGCAAATAACCGTAAGCGTATTCGCCCGTGATCGAAATCGTCGCGTTCTTGATGCCGCCCTCATCCGCATCGACTTGATCGACGACTTCGGCTTTGAAGCCGCGCGCTTCTGCCCAGCGCAAATACATCCTCAGCAGCATGCTGGTCCAATCGGCCGCGTCAACACCGCCCGCGCCGGCATGGAACGCCATCAACGCACTGCCGCGATCGTGCGGGCCGGCTAACATCAATTGAAGTTCGCGCTGATCGAATTCGGCGTGGATCGACTCAACTTCGCGGGTTAGTTCGTCCGCCAGAGAATCATCGCCAAGGTCGGCCAACTCCAGCGCGTCCTGCGCGCGTCGTTGAAAGCTCTGCCAACCTTCGGCTAGGTTGCGCAGCTCAGTGAGTTCGCGCATGGTGGCTTGTGATGAAACGGGGTCGTTCCAGAAATCATGTTGACTGGCGCGCTGCTCCAACTCAGTAACGCGCTGCGCTTTATTAGCGATGTCAAAGACGCTCCAGGATCCGTTCGATCTTGGCGTTGAGTTCGGTGAGGGTAATCTTGAGTTGTTCCATAAGTGATCCTTCCGATCAGTAACGAGTTATGAGTAACGAGCAAATTTGTCTCCTACTCATTACTCGTTACTCATTATTCTTCTTCATTCCAAGAGTCCATCGATAAACACATCCGCATCAAAAGGCGTGATGTCGATCATCTTCTCGCCTGTGCCGATGAAGCGGATCGGCAGACCGAGTTCATGCGAGACCGCAAAGACCATGCCGCCTTTTGCAGTGCCATCTAACTTCGTAATGATGATGCCGGTCACATCCACCGCCGCTTTAAATTGCTGGGCTTGCATCAAAGCGTTTTGGCCGGTCGTACCGTCCAGGACTAACCACGTTTCATGCGGCGCGCCCGCAATCGCTTTGGTAATTACGTTGCGCACTTTTTTGAGTTCTTGCATCAAATTGAATTTCGTATGCAAGCGTCCGGCGGTATCGACCAGCACAATATTCACTTCGCGCGATCGAGCAGCTTGCAGTGCATCGAATACGACCGCGCCCGGATCCGATCCCGGCTGGCCGCCGATGACGGGTACACCCACTCGATCGGCCCACACTTCCAATTGATCGCCCGCCGCCGCACGAAAGGTATCACCCGCGGCCAGCAAAACCGATCGGCCATATGCTTTATACCAAGCCGCCAACTTCGCAATCGTCGTCGTCTTGCCCGAACCGTTTGTGCCGACGATCAACACGACATGCACATCCTTGAAGATATGCAGATCAAGCGGCGGCGCATCGACGATCATCGCGCGCAATTCAGACTTCAGGATCGTTTTCAAGCCAACGGCACGAGTGATGCCATCGTGCGCCACGCGAGCTTTGGCACGGGCCAGCACCGCGAGCGTTGTCTCGGTGCCGACATCTGCTTGAAGCAGCAAGGCTTCCAGTTCGTCCCACAATTCAGGCGTGATGGTGGTCGCGCCTAATAAAGTTGCGACGCGGCCGAACGTCGCTTGGCGCGTGCGGGACAGGGCCTCGCGGATCGATTTAACCCGATCGAGCATAACCGACTCTCCAGTGAAGCGCGGCGATTATACCTGATCGATCAGCGATCGGCAACGCGCACAGCGCACTAAAGCGATCGATCGGTATGTTATAATCACGCTGATTGATTCAAAAGATAAAAAGGCGTGTTCATGACGAGTCTGTCCATTGTTATTCCGGCTTATAACGAGCAGGAAAATGTTCAAGCGGCGGTTGAAAAAGTTTCGGCGATTGCGAAACAACTCAAATTGGATTATGAAATTTTGTTGGTCAATGATGGCAGCCGCGATCAAACCGGCGAGATCGCCAAGACGGAACTGGCTCCGCGCATTCCCAACTTTCGTTTGATCGAACACTTTCCGAATCGGGGTTATGGCGGCGCTTTGAAAGCCGGCTTCGCCGCCGCGACGAAAGACTTGATCGCCTTCATTCCTGCCGACAATCAGTTCGACTTTAACGAAGCACAGTCGCTCTTGGACAAAATGACGCCGGAAACCATGATCGTCAGCGGCCGGCGCGTCAAGCGTCAAGACAATATTATCCGGCGGCTCAACGGTTTCGGTTGGAACTCCGTCGTGCGGCTTTTGTTCGGTTACTTGATCAAGGATATTGATTGCGGCTTCAAGGTGCTGCGGCGTGATTTATTGGACCACATTCATCTTGAATCGAACGGCGCGATGATCGATACCGAACTGCTGGCCGAGACGCGGGCGCGCGGTTACAAAATTGTGGAAGTGCCGGTGACGCATTTGCCGCGCACGGCTGGATCGCCGACCGGCGCGAATTTGAAAGTGATCTTCCGCGCCTTCCGCGATCTATTCAAGTTCCGCTTGAGGCTGGGGCGCGAACTAAGAGAAGAGAGACGAACGGCGAAAGACCAACGACCAACAAAAGTATAAACCAAAATTTGTCATTCGTCATTGGTCGATGATTACTATGAGCAAATCACTCACTCACCTCGATGAACACGGCCACGCCCACATGGTCGATGTCGGCGGCAAGGCCGACACTCAGCGCATTGCCATCGCGCGCGGCGAAGTGCATCTCTCACCCGCGACAATCGATCTGATCCTGAGCAACACTGCCCCCAAAGGCGATGTGTTTGCCGCGGCACGCCTTGCCGGAATTATGGCCGCCAAGAAAACGAGTGAGCTAATTCCATTGTGTCATCCGCTGGCGTTGACGCATCTCTCGGTTGATCTGAAAGGTAACGCCGATACAGGCATCGTCGAGATCACGGCGCAGGCCGAAACAACCGGCAAGACCGGCGTTGAGATGGAAGCGTTGACCGCTGTCTCAGTCGCGGCGCTAACCGTGTATGATATGATCAAAGCCGTGCAGCGCGATGCGCGCATCACGAACGTGCGCTTGATCGAGAAGCATGGCGGCCAGAGCGGCGACATTGTTTTGGAATAAAGGCATCGATCAATGAGCAGCATTGACGTGCGAACTCAATATGTGCGGCAAGCGATCGGGCTGGAGCTATGTAC
>JBGQGR010000384.1:0-3942 GCA_041497495.1 Anaerolineae bacterium
ATTATTCGAGACAATCAATCAACACTCGAGCCCTACGCCGATCAATGTTCGATTGTTGACGGGCAGCACTTCTCAAGCCGATCGATCTTCCATCCTCGCGGAGATTGCCGACGGCATGGCGAACATTGTTGTCGGCACGCACGCGTTGATTAAAGAAGGCGTGAACTTTAAAAGTTTGGCGCTGGCGATCATCGACGAGCAGCATCGCTTCGGGGTGCAGCAGCGCGCGATGTTGAGGCAAAAAGGTTTCAATCCGCATGTCTTGGTGATGACCGCCACGCCGATCCCGCGCACACTCTCGTTAACGCTGTTCGGCGATCTCGATCTATCGGTGATCGATCAGATGCCGCCGGGCCGCCAACCGATCGAGACACGCATCCTCCTGCCGACCGAGCGTGAACGCGCCTATACCTTCATTAAGGCACAGATCGAAAAAGGGCGGCAAGCCTTCATTATTTGTCCGCTCGTCGAAGAATCGGACAAGATCGAAGCGAAGGCTGCCATCGAAGAACATGCGCGCCTGCAAAAAGAAATTTTCCCGCAGTTGAAACTGGGCTTGATGCACGGTCGCTTGAAGCCGAATGAGAAAGATGCGGCGATGCGCGCGTTTGTCAACAACGAGACGCAGATCCTCGTCTCGACCTCGGTCGTCGAAGTCGGCATTGATGTGCCGAATGCGACGCTGATCATGATCGAGGGCGCGGAACGCTTTGGCCTCGCGCAGCTGCATCAGTTCCGTGGCCGCGTCGGTCGAGGCAGCGATAAATCATATTGCCTCTTGCAAACCGATGCGATCGCTTCGGATATTAGTGAGCGCTTGAAAGCAGTTGAATCTTCAACGGACGGATTTGTGTTAGCCGAAAAAGATCTGGAGCTGCGCGGCCCGGGCCAATTTTTCGGCACGCGCCAAAGCGGCCTACCCGATCTGCACATGATCAACGTCACCGACGCCCGCCTGATCGATCTGGCACGACGCGAGGCTGAGAAGGTGTTGTCGAACGATCCGCAGTTGGCGGCGCCGGATCACAAGTTGATCGCGCAGCAGTTGGATGAGTTCTGGAAATCAGGGCAAGGGGATCTCTCGTAAAAGCGTTCTGAAAGAACGTCTAAATTTTTATGGTTAATCCTGGGGAGGAGAAATCATGATCAACAAACCTCACGAAGTCTGGACAAGTGGCGATACGTACGAACCGTATGTCGGTCGCTGGAGCCGTTTAGTTGCAAAGCAATTCCTCGAATGGCTGAATCTTCCTTCGAACAGTTCCTGGCTCGATGTGGGTTGCGGCACCGGCGCATTGAGCCAGACGATCTTAAATGTTACCGCACCTCAAAAAGTCATAGGTATCGATCGATCCGATGGCTATGTTGAATTTGCCCGACGGCGGATCACAGACCCACGTGCGAGTTTCGAGGTCGGTGACGCCCAAGATTTGAAACAACTTGAAGATAAAACTATCGGCGCGGTAGTATCCAGCCTTGTGCTGAACTTTGTGCCACAACCCGATCGCATGGTCGCCGAAATGAAACGTGTTGTGAAAACGGGTGGCGTCGTTGCGTTGTATGTCTGGGATTATGCGGGCAAAATGCAGATGATGCAGCACTTTTGGAATGCTGCCGCTGCTGTCGATCCAGCCGCGATCGATCGACATGGAGGCCGCCGCTTTCCGATCTGCGATCCAGATCAATTGAGCGATCTATTTCAATCGGCCGGCTTGAAAAATGTTGAAGCGCGCCCGATCGATATTGACACTCACTTCAAAGACTTCGATGATTATTGGACACCGTTCCTCGGCGGACAAGGACCTGCGCCCGGCTACTATATGTCATTGAGCGAGGATCGGCGCGCGGCGTTGCGCGAGAAGATCCGATCGAGTCTGCCGTTCGCGCTCGATGGATCGATCCCATTGGTCGCGCGAGCATGGGCCGTGCGTGGCACCTGTTGATTCGGTGTAATTGAATCTGAGTTGATTGGCGAGGACGTTCCAATGGAACGTCCTCGTGCTATAATCAGCACAACTGCAGGGTGGAACATGAGCCAGTTAACCGCAACCAAACCCGCTGATTACGGGATCGATGCACCGGGCGTCCTGCGCGGGTTGTTTAGCGGCGGCGCGATCGCCTTGATCGCGGGGGTAATCGTGTCGCGAGCAAGCCAAGCAACGCTCTCCGACGTCGTTTCGATTTGGATGATCTTCATAGGCTTGGGCTGTTTAGGCACTGCATCGATCATGTTGTGGAGCAGCAAAGTTGGCAAGTTCCGCATGCGCGATCGATTGATTGATTCGATCAAGTGGCGCGGCGACGAAAAAGTTCTCGATGTGGGCTGCGGTCATGGCTTGCTCTTGATCGCTGCCGCGAAACGACTCAAGACTGGCAAAGCGATCGGCGTCGATATTTGGTCGCAAGTCGATCAAGGCAGCAATCGGCCTGAAGCAACAATCGAGAATGCGGAGTTCGAAGGCGTAGCCGATCGAATCGAAGTGAAAGATGGCGATGCGCGTCATTTGCCATTTGAAGACAATTCGTTCGACGTGGTGGTGTCTAGCCTTGTCATCCACAACATTCGAGATCGAGCGGGACGCGATGAAGCCGTCCGCGAGATCGCGCGTGTCCTGAGGCCCGGTGGACGTATCGCTATTCATGACATGGCGCACCTGACTGAATACGCGCAAGTGTTGCGCGACAATGGCGTGGGTAACACAAAGTTTTCGGAAAGAATATTTCTCTTTAATGTCTTCACGCATATTCTGACGGCGAACAAGCCAACATGAAATTTGCGGCTGATGTCAACGGCGTCACCTTCTATTCGCACGGCAGCAAATTGCTCGGCGGATTCTATCGAGCGGCCGGCGATTCACCACGCCCAACCGTTTTACTCTGTCACGGGTTGCCCGGCGTGGAAAAGAATCTCGATATTGCGTATGCGCTGAGAGATGCGGGTTGGAACTGCCTGTACTTTCATTATCGAGGCTGTTGGGGATCTGAAGGAACTTACTCATTGAATGGATTGGTCGACGATATAAGCGCCGCCACCGATTGGCTGGTACAGCAACCATCAGTCGATGTGAATCAACTCGCGCTCGTCGGCAGCAGCATCGGTGGATATGTGACGTTGGCCGCAGGCGCAAATGATTTGCGTTTCAAATATCTTGTGTCGATTTGCCCATTCGCCGATGGGCAAGCTGCTCCGATGTCGATCGAAAACTCGATCGAGTGGGCGGGGATGCTCAACGGTATCACCAGCGAGCAGCTCAAGCACGAGTGGGATCATCTGACGCCGATCCGAACCATGACAAACCGATTGATCGATCGAAATATTTTGTTGATTAGCGGCGGGCAAGATACTTTGTTTCCGATCAGCCACCATCAACCGCTCGTCGATCTGCTGCCCAAAATTCATTGGACGCGCTTAACCGATGGCGATCATACCTTCAACACATGCCGTCGGCAATTAGTCAATGTAGTCATTGAATGGTTGTTGAAGCACATCAACTCATGACCATGTGATTGTGAATTCGTGAGATAATTGAACCAGGAGAATGCCCATGCTAGAAGCGATCGAACTCTCAACTGTCTTACCCGCAACTCCGAGAAAATTATATTCGGCGTGGCTCAGCAGTAAAGAACATACCGCTATGACCGGCGGTCAAGCCTCAATCGAACTCACGGTCGGCGGCAAACATTACGAATGGGACGGTTACATTTGGGGCGAGAATTTGGAACTGGAACCTTTCACGCGCATCGTTCAGTCCTGGCACACTTCGGAATTTCCTGAAGGCAGTCAAGATTCGCGCTTGGAAGTTCGCTTCGAGCCAGTGAAGGGCGGAACCGAAGTGACACTGATCCACTCGGCCATTCCTGAAGGCCAAGGGGAATCGTACCGAGACGGTTGGGACGAAAATTATTTTCAGCCGATGAAAAAATATTTCAAGCCCAAGAAAA
>JBGQGR010000385.1:0-3937 GCA_041497495.1 Anaerolineae bacterium
AGCTAATGCATACTGCCCCAAACGATATTGAGCCAGACCGCGCCAATAACGCGCACTGTCATCGTTCGCATTCAGCGCCAGCGCCTGATTGAAATCGATCAACGCATGCGCATAATCAGCGCAGGCATAATAGAGGCGACCGCGCTCACGCCAAGCCGGCATGCGAGTCGGATCGATCTGGATCGATCGAACGAGATCAGGCAGTGCCTGAGCCGATTGATTCAAATGAATGTACACCAGCGCGCGGCCATAATAGGCATTGGCATCTTGCGCATTCAAGCCAATAGCCTGAGTGAAGTCGTCGATCGCTTCCGCAAAGCGCTGCAAGTGATACAGCGAGTAAGCACGTGCCGAGTAAGTTGCGGCATCGTTCGCGTTCAGCGCGAGCGCCCGATCGAAATCAGTGCGAGCCTGAGCGAATCGACCCTGCGCATCATACGCCGCGGCGCGCTGAGCGAAAGCCACCGCATACGTTGGACTAATGACTAGCGCCTGACTGAAATCATCGATCGCTTGATCAAATTTGGCTAACTTCAAGTAAGCCAGACCCCGATCGAAATAGCCGCGCAGCGATCGCGGATCGCTATTGATACCGCGCGTGAAATCGGCTAACGCCGAAGTGTATTGGCGCAAATGATAGTTAGCTAAACCCCGATCGACATACACACCCGATCGCAATGGCGACAACGCGATCGCCCGAGCGAGATCGTCAATCGCGCCGGCGTCATCACCGGCTTGAAGTTTAGCGCGGCCGCGGCCGGCCCACGCAGAGACATCGGCCGGATCAGATTTCACTGCCGCATCAAAATCTGTAACAGCCGCCTCGAATTCATTCAACGAAATCTCAGCCCAACCTCGGCCGATGATCGCTTCGTGCCGGGCCGGATCGATCTTTAACGCGGAGGTGAAGGCGTCGTATGCAGCCGTCCAATTTCGATCGCGCAGCGCTTCCTGCCCGGTCTCGATCAGCGATTGCGGCCCTGGTATCGAAGACGACGCGCAAGCGCTCAACAACATGGCGAGGATCAAAATGATCAAACCACGAACCCGCATAGAAAGACAGAAATAATATTTGCTCATTCGTCAGCTAGGCGTTGACACTTTTCAACGCAATGACCTCGCCTAAAGTTAGCACCAACTGATCCGCGATCGATTGACTGAGGGCGGCGCGGCGCAGGGGCACACTGGGATCGATCTGGATCACCGCAGTAACGATCGGAGCATCGGCTTGGCCTTGAATGGCAATTGGCCGATCGATCTGCAAGCCCAACCGATCGAGCTCATCCGCTGCGAGCCAGATCGTTCGATCATTGGCTGTTCGCACCGCCTGCACCACAACCTGCGGATCGTTATTTGAGTGAGCAGCCGCCGCCATCAACACGGGGCGTCCAACAACAACTTGACCGCGTTCACTCAAACCGATCTGCCGCCGCACGCGCGCCGGTAAAGCTGCATGCCCGAGGCGCACGGTCAGCGCGCCTGTGATGGTCGTGCGCATCTCTTCCCGGCCATGCCGAATGACCACCGCATCGCCATCGAGCGCGCCGAGCGCCGCCAACTCGATCGGATTCACGACGACGACATTCGCATTCACATATTTTTCCGGCGCTAAAGCTATGCGTAATGTTTTCGGAGACAACAGCGTTCCACTCGAACCATCAGATTGATCGGCACGAGTTGGAATCGTTGCAGCCGCATTCGGCAGTGGATTGAACACCGAGCCGATCGACGCCGCGAACGCATCGGACAGCGCATCGATGAAGGCTTGGGTCTTGGCTTGCCGGCTTGTTCGCAGCTCGGCATTGAGTTCGATGTGCAGTCCATACCATTCTGCACCGACGAGATTGCGCGCGCGCCGAATCTTTTGGAAAGTAAAAGTATCGGTGGCCGTCTTCTTCACATCGCGATCGATCGGCCACACGCCAATCGTCGGCGTCTGGCCAATTTTGCCAGACAGAGCTTTAGGCAGGGCTGCTTTAAGCGCAGCTAACCGATCGAGAAAGCGCACATCGCCCACTGCGGATCGATCGAGATCAAAACCGGTTGTGATCTCGATCGCATATTGACCGCTGACATGTCCATGTACTTCAATGATCAAGCTGGGTCGCGCGGCGAACAATTCATTTTGATAACGAAGTGGATGGCGCTGCTGCATGCCATCAAAGCGCAGCGGATTTTTGTTGACATCGACTGTGCGGCGCAGATTACTGACGATCACGGCACGTGCGTCCAGCCGTTGAGCCAATGCCCAAGCGATCGGGCCAGTGCCCATATCCGCATCGACGTTCGGGCGCGTGCCGTGATGCGGCGCGCCGATCGAAATCGACGCGCCGCCTTCGATGATTTGAAATGGATCAGCAGCGTTAAACAGATTCATGCTTTACTTCAAGACGAGCGGCAGGAAAACTTGAACGAGGGATCCGCCGGCAAACAGTTCCGTAATTGAAGCCCCAGCATAATTTGAAACGTAGGCAATGTTCGAGATCGGATCGTAACCCACCTCGCGTGGAGTGGTGCCGACAGCATACGTGCCAATCAGTGTCGTACCGCTGATGACGCTGACGGTATTGCTCAACGAATTCACCACAAAAATTTGGCCGTGGACATTGTCAACCGCAATACCTTCCGGCCCGCCACCGACCAGTACGGTGCCAATCACACTCGTGCCACTGATGATCGACACGCTGTTGCTGCCGTAATTTGAAACGTAGATTTTCCCGGCGCTATCAACGGCCATATCTTCCGGCGCACTGCCAACCGTGATGTCCGAACCAACAACTGACATGGCGTTCGCGGTATAGCTAATAACGCGCACCTTGTCCGTCCCTTGATTGCTGACGTACATGAAGTGATTGACCGGATTATAGATGACGAATCGCGGATGGCTGCCGGCCAATTCAACCAGCGAGTCCTTGATCGTAGTGCCACTCAGCATATAAATCGAATCGCCGTAGGTATTCACTACGAAGGCATTGTGAACATCAGGGCTGATTGCAACCCGTCGAGGATTCAATCCAACCGAGACGCTGCCAACAAACGATGTCCCGTTGAGTAGACTGACGGTGTCGCTTGCCCAGTTGGTCACATAGATGCGATTGTTGAAGCTATCCACGGCCGCCGATAGCGGTGTGCCGCCGACCGGAATCGTCGCAATCACACTCGTGCCGTTAATGACGGACACAGAATCACTGTCGCGGTTGACGACATACGCATAACCCGTCACAGGATTGAAGACAACTTCGCGCGGATTGTGCCGCACCGGAACATCGGCCACCAATGTCAAACCGTGATAGATGCGTACATCGTTGCCACCGCGCATGGGCACATAGGCATTACCGTTAGTCGGATTGATGCGGACCACTTCAGGATAAAACTGCGGCAGAATCGTACCCGCATTAGCCAAGCTGCGAATGATCGAGATGGAATTACCGCCGCGATTGCCGACGTAGATGTTGCCATTCGTCGGATGAACTAAGATTGGCTGCGGCGCATCACCCACGCCAACTGTTGCTATTACTGAAGGCGATGATCCAGGTAACCCGCTGGCGTTGACAACGGATACCGTGTCGCTAAGCGCGTTAGCGATATAGACATAGCCGGTGGCGGGATCGACACGAACACGACGCGGGAAGTTGCCCACTTTCACTTGTCCATTCAGGAATTTCTGAAATGTGTGAAACGTATCCATATTGTCGCCGCCTGTGTTCAAGACATAGGTGTGACTTACATTTTCATCTACAGTAACAGCAGATGGATCGGTACCCACGATTGAAACGCTCTTCGTCAAATGCGTCTTGGCATCGAGGACCGAGATTGAGCCATAGCCACTCCCGCTGGACGGCGATACTTGATTGACGACATAGACATAGCCTAATCGATTATTGACCGCCACATCGCCGGGGCGAATCTCGACCGGCAGGGTGCCGATCTTTGTCGG
>JBGQGR010000386.1:0-3937 GCA_041497495.1 Anaerolineae bacterium
AGAGTTTAAGCTGTCTTCCACTTCTTCAGTGGAAGGCAGTTTTTATTGCGCAGCAAGCTCTATCGCCACGCTGTTTGATCGATCCGGTGATCGAAGCAGCACGATCACCGCAGTTAAGATCAATCCGGCCCCGATCAGCTGGAGCGGCTCTAAGGATTCATGCAAGAAGATCAACGCGAGGAGTGTGGCCAACACCGGTTCGATCGTCGCGATGATGCTGGCGTTGCTGGCGCGCACATATTTTAAACCGGTGATGAAGATCGTTGCCGCCGCTAACGTTGGTCCTAGACACAACAGGATCAACTACAGGATCGCGCCGGGCGCTGCGGTCGATCGGCTGAGATCATCGATCGACCGCAGGGGCAGCAAACAAATCGCGCCGACTAACAATCCATAGAACATGAACGTCCAGGTGTTATAGCTGCGCGCTGAAGCGGCTTTGCTGAATAACGTGTAAGCGGCATCTGTCAGACCCGTAGCTAATCCGGCCAACAAGCTGGTTAAATCGATCGCGGCGCCTTGATAGATTTTTACAACTAACGCGCAGCCGCTGAGTGAGAACGCGATCGCCAGCATCTTCGATCGGGTGATATGTTCATTCAAGAAGATCGCGCTGAACAAAACGACCCAGATTGGCGCGGTGTAGAGCCGCACCCACGTTACGGCCATGCCCGCAGATTCCACGCTGATGATTTGCACCACATAGAACACGGCAATGCCGATCGCCCCAAACGCGATTAGCAGCGGCAGATCGCGTTTTGCGACTTTGAGCTTGCCGCGATCTGTGACGATCAGGCTGAACTCTAAGATCGCGGCGGCGATCGCGCAGCGGATGAACGCGATGCTGACGCGTGAGATGCCTGACTGAAGCAGAGCCGTATAGTAAATGCCCAGCGTGGCCCAGATGGATACAGCGATCAACACCAGTCCGTAACCACGCTTGGAAGTTGAAGGAGAAATATGCTTGCGGGCATTATAACCGACGATTGAATGAACGATTCTTCAGGTTAAATCGTCCGGCGGCTAAAAGCCGCCGGACGATGGCTGCGTCTACTGCATCAAATACTGCGCTTGTTCCACCAAATGCACAAATTCATTCACGTCGTTGTCGTAAGGCAGCTGCACCTGCACAATTTGAGCCAGCGTCAACACATCGCTCAGCCGCGAATTTTGCGCCCACGGATCGCGCCGCAGCTGCTCGGCGAATTGCACCACCGCCGTGGCTAACTTGAAGCGGGGCGACGTTCGAGCGAAGTCGCGCTGGAAATCAGATCGCTTGAAAGGTTGGCTGACTTCCGCGATGGCCTGCGTACTCGGATCTTCGTAACGCACGCGCACGACCAAAGCATCATCGCTGCTTTCAGAAATCAGTTGCAGTTCATACAGCGCGGTGACATTTTGCCCGGCGCCCACTTCACCCGCATCGACCGTATCGTTGCGGAAATTCTGATCGGCGACGGCGCGATTCTCATAGCCGATCAAACGATAGCTGCGGACGACGTTCGGGTTGAAATCGACTTGAATCTTGGCATCTTTCGCGATGGTTTGCAGCGTGCCATTCACGTCCTGGCTGAAGATCCGATCGGCCGCCGCTGGACTATCGAGAAAGCTGTAGTTCCCATTGCCCTTATCGGCCAGCTGCTCCAAGAATCGATCGTCATAGCCGCCGTGGCCTACGCCCACTGCAGAAAGATAGACGCCGCGCCCGTAATAATCATGCGCGTATTGCGAGAGCGTAGCGGGATTCGTATCGCCGACATTTGCCAGGCCGTCGCTGGCTAAGATCACGCGGTTGATCGCCTCCGCGCGATAGTTGCGGTTGGCCAGATCATAGCCGAGATGCAAGCCCGCTTCGGTGTTGGTGGAGTTGGTGGGATACAGGCCGCTGATCGCGTCGAGGATGCGATTGCGACTCTCGATCGCGGTGGGCTGCAACACGATCCACGCGTCATCACTGAAGGCAACGATCGATATCCGATCGTTCGGTTTCAGCCGATCGACTAAGCGCGTCAAGCCGTACTTTACCATATCGATCTTGTTTTCGTCGGCCATGGAACCGGACACATCGATCACGAAAGTGAGCAGCGCATCTTTGCGTTGGCCTTCGGCGAGATGGCGGCCTTGAATGCCGACCTTTAACAACCAAGTGCCTTCACCGCCAAAAGGCGATCGCGCGCCTTCCAAGTTGATGCTGAACGCGCCTGACTCCGGATCGGGATAGTCCATTTTGGAATACTCCAGTCAAAACCAGACGGTGGATTACACTTCGGTCTGAACCTTTTGATCTCAGCTAAGCGGTCGCAGTATCTTAATGAAGGAAGCGGTTCAAATGCACACTGATTGTCAGTCACTTAGCCTTACGTCGACCAGCCTTTGATCGAGCAATGACCCCGACCTCAGTTGAGGTCGGGGCTTTTCTTTTGACAACAGTCGCAACTGTTAATCCATTAAACTTGAAGCACGTTGAACCAACTGTACGAACTCATTGACATCGTTATCGAACGGAAGTTGGTGTTGTACGATGTAAGCTAGGGCGAGCACGTCTTGCATCCGCTGGCTTTGCGTCCATGGATCGCGGCGCAGGAGTTGGGCGTATTGCGCGACATCAGCAGCCAGCTGGAAGCGCGGTGAAGTCCGGCCGAAAGCTTGCTGAAAATCAGATCGTTTGAACGGCTGATCGATTTCTTCGATGGCATGGGTGTCGGGATCTTCATAACGGACACGGACGACCAACGCATCATCGCTAGTTTCAGAGTTGAATTTCAACTCATATAGTGCGGTGACATTCTGGCCGGCACCGACTTCGCCTGCATCAACGGCGTTGTTCCGAAAGTCCTGATTGGCGAGAGCACGCTTCTCGTAGCCCATCAAGCGATAGGCACTTACCGTGTTCGAGTTGAAATCGACTTGAATCTTGGCATCCTTAGCGATTGTCTGCAAAGTGCCGTTGAGATCCTGACTAAAGATGCGATCGGCGGCATCAGAGCTGTCCAGGAATGAATAGTTCCCATTGCCTTTGTCCGCTAGCGTCTGCAGGAATCTATCGTTGTAATCGCCATGCCCCACACCGACCGTTGACAAATACACGCCGCGTCCATAATAGTCGTGTGCATAAGCGGCAAGAGTTTCCGGATTAGTGTTGCCGACGTTAGCCTGACCATCCGTACACAGAATCACGCGGTTGATCGCATCATCCCGATAATTACGATAGGCAATGTCATAGCCCAAATGCAAGCCGGCTTCGGTGTTGGTAGAGTTCATCGGAGATAGGCTGTTGATCGCATCGAGGATGCTGGATCGATTTTCGATTGAAGTCGGGCCAAGTACGACCCAAGCTGTGTCGGTGAACGCCACAATCGCTACCCGATCACTTGGCTTCAATCGATCAACCAGTCGAGTCAGGCCATATTTCACCATGTCCAACTTTCCGTCCTCGGACATTGAGCCGGAGACATCAATTACAAAAGTGAGTAGCGCGTCTTTGCGTTGCCAGTCGGCGATGCGTTTGCCTTGGATACCCACTTTCAATAGCCACGAACCTTCACCCCCGAAAGGTGAAGGCGCGCCCTCTAGGTTGATGCTGAAGGCACCTGATTCGGGCGATGGGTACTCCATATTAAAAAAGTTGAGATACTCTTCAACTCGAACCAGATCAGGCGGCGGCAATTGGCCGTTATTGATATAGTCGCGCATCTGCGTGTATGACGCGGTATCCACATCCATCCCAAACGTTGAGAGATGATCTACCTGCGTGCTGATGAAGGGATAACTTGGATAGCCTCGATCGTTGTTGCTTGACCACGGCGTCGGCGATGGAAAGATCGGCGGGCAGCACTGTTGATTTGAAGCAGGTGGTTGCTGTGGCAATTGCGGCGCGCTAATAACAGGCGGTGAGTTAGCAGACTGTGCTGAAGACGCAGTCGGTTGCATTACTGGC
>JBGQGR010000387.1:0-3921 GCA_041497495.1 Anaerolineae bacterium
AACGATTATTGCGGGCGGCGATGTGTTCACAGCCGATAATGCATTCAAGGTCGGTAGCAATGTGGGCGGAAATGTGCTCAGGAATGAGGGCGGTACAGTCAACATCGGCCCTGCACACACCACGACGACCAATCGCAGCGGCGGCACAGATGTGAATGCGTCGCAAGTAGACATCAACGGCGATGACATCGGACGTGATAAGAAGACGAAGCAGCAATAGTGTACATTATTGCGAGCGTAGCGAAGCAACACTTGCACCACAATGCGGATGCAATGCAGGTGTCTCATTTCAGGGTGAACACTCAGGTCTATTCATACGTATAATCATTCACCATGATCGATCAACTACAAGCCACGCTCACCGCCGCACACCGATCGGGCGACCGGCAAGCCGCCGGGGAAGCTTATCGGATGCTGGGCGAAACTTATCGCACGCTTAACCGCGCTCAAGCCGCGCTCGATCATTTTGAGCAGGCGTTGATGCTCTTCCGCGAGATCGGCGATCGGGGCGAAGAGGCGGCCACGCTGCGCGTTATCGGCATGACCTATTACGACACCGGACAATATTCGGTAGCGCTGGATATTTTTCGGCAAGGGTTAACTCTGCAACGCGAAGGGGGGGACCGCGCGGGCGAAGCCATCGCGCTGTACAACATGGCGGCGACTTATGCCGATCTCGATCAGCACGCCGAAGCCCTAAAGTATTTTTTGAAGGCGCTGGACATTTTCACCGCGCTGCGCGACCGAGCGGGTGAAGGCTCTGTACTTGCCCACATTGGCGAAGCGTTCCGTGCGCTGAAGCGGCCTAAAGACGCTATCAATTACTATCGGCAGGCGCTCAACATCTTCCACGAAACGGACAATCCGCGCCACGCGGCCATTACGCTCAACAACATCGGCGAACTCGATGCCGCCGATGGCCGCTACGAAGAAGCGGTGGAACATTATCAGGCCGCGCTAGCGATTCATCGTGATGTCGATAACCCGCGCAGCGAAACGATCACGCTGTTGAACTTCGGCCGGGCCTATCACGCGCTCGATCAGGTCCCCGAAGCGATCGAGTATTTCCAGAAGGCCTTGACCCTCGCCCGCCGGATCGACAATCCCTGGTTGGAATCGTCGGCTTTGCTGGAATACGGCGATATGCTCTTGACGTTAGGCCAATTCGCTGGAGCAGCTTCGGCGTTGAGCGAGGCAGTTGCGCTAAAAGAAAATTTCGCCTATCCTGACGTGGAGCAAGCTCGCGCCAAATTGTCAGAAGCGCGAAGCAAGATACACAAGAAGTAGCGCATGGTCACGGCACGTGCAATTTTTTAATCAAGTTGGGCTAGCTGCCATTTCGAACCGCGCCGGAGAGAAATCTCTATCTCCTCTTGCGTCAAATGCCAATCGGCGCAGAGATTTCTCGCTCCTTGTGGTCGCCCGAAATGACACGACAAAAATGTTGTAAGGCGCGCCAGCGCTCATTACGCATAAAGCCACAGCATGCTTGACGAACTAGAGCACAGTCTCATTGAAGTCCGGCATGCAGGCGATCGGCGCGCCGAAGCTTTGGCCTGCAAGCGATTGGGTGAAGCATACGCTGCCTTGAATCACACGCAAGCCGCGCTGGATCACTTCGAGCAGGCGCTGGGCCTCTTTCGTGAGATCGTCGATCGGATTGAAGAAGGCAGCACACTCAGCATCATCGCGCAGACCTTTGCCTTCACCGGCGACAAACACACCGCGCTGGAATTATATCGACAAGCGCCAGTCGTTCAACGCGAGATCGGCGATCGGGCGGGTGAAGGCTTGACGTTGAACAATATGGCCGCCAGCGAGGGCGCCCTCGGCCAATACAGTGAGGCGCTAAAGCGTCTGCTGCAAGCGTTAGCCATTCGAACGCAGCTAGGCGATCGAGTCGGTGAAGGCGCGACGCTGAACATTCTGGACGAACTGTTTCGCCTACGCCAGCTGCCCAAAGATGCCATCAACTATTATCGGCAGGCGCTGATCAATCATTGTGCAGTCGGCCATCGCCGCGCCGAAGGCATCACGCTCAACAACATCGGCGAACTGGATTTTGAAAGCGGCTTGATAGAAAAAGCGCAGCTGCACTACGCGGATGCGCTGGCCATTCAGCGCGAAATCGGCAACACCCGCAGCGAATCCGTCACACTCTACAATCTCTCACGCGCATCCGCGGCCATGAACCAAATCGATCAAGCCTTGAATTACTCGCAAGCGGCTATGACAGCGGTGCGCGATGCAGGCGACCGCTGGCAGGAATCGATCATCCGGTTCCATCACAGCTTATTGCTGGCTAAAGTCGATCGGATTACTGAAGCCATCGACGCACTGCAGCAAGCGATTGTAATGAATGAAGAGCTTAAACATTCAGATGCCCAACTGCAAGAACTTCAAGCCAATTTAAAAAAATGATGCATTGCAACTTCATCAACCTCCTGACCTCAGTCAGAACTGATGCGAGGAAATAAATGGCGCAAAATGCTGCAGCCCCAAGCCGAGTGCTCGTCGCCCCGAACATCGGCGGCGATGTCTTCTACGGCGATTACGCTTTCAAAGTCAACACCAACAATGGCACGATCATATACAACCAGACGCGGCCGCCGGTCAAGCTCAAAGCTACTCCGCCGCCGGCACCGGCTGCGCCGCTCGATTTTTTCGATCGCGCTACTGAAACCGCGCAGCTCGACTTGATTATTAATACTCACAGCCGGGCAACTGTCGTCGGGCCGGAAGGCGTTGGCAAATCAACTTTGCTGCGTCAGGCCGCCAACAGTGATACCGTCAAAAAACTGCCGCACGGTGTCGTGCTGGCCGAAGGCGCCGATGCGGACGGCACGCGCTTAAGCATCAATGATGTCATCCAGCAGCTGTTCGATCAGCTATACGACTCCGAGCCTTATCTCAAAGTGACCGCGGCCACCGCGCGATTTCACCTCGCCCAAACTCAGCCGCTGGTGCTCATCGATAACGTTCGATTTCCTTCGCCTGATTCGCTGCGCGCGCTAATCGATTTATTCCCCAAATCGCCGATCCTCTTGGCGATGCCGTCCTCTCCGGGCGGTAATTTAACTCGACTGGTTGATCTCGGCCCACTGCCCCGCACCGACGCGGTTCAATTATTTGCCGTGGCATTAAATCAACCGACCGGCAAGCTGAACCGATCGGCGATCAATGCAATCTGTGCCGCGCTAAATGATGTGCCGCTCGCGATCACGACAGTGGCAAATGCGGTTCACGTCAATAACCTGACGCTCGATGCCGCGCTCGACACACTCAATCAAGTTAAGCCACCGTCCAGCGATCCACTTCAAACCGGCCTCGAACGCGCATATGGTTTGGTTTACACCACGCTCTCTCCATTCGAGCGGCAAGTCTTAGCCATTGCCGCTTCACTGCCCGCCAAATCGATCGAACCGGAAATGATCCAACGGATCATCGTCGGCGAACTGGCGACACCGCGCGGCGGCGAAATCAAGCGCGAAGGTGACAAGATCGATATCGGCGGTGTGCGTGTGCCCATCCGCGATGCGGCAAACGTTCCAGACAAAGATGACACGCAGCCCACCACCATCAATCGAGTATCAGCGGCGATCGATAAACTCAAAGGCATGGGGCTATTGCGCGCCAACAGCCCGCGTCTGCGCATTGCATCCGGCCTCCGATCGATCGCGCAGATTGGCGTCGATCAAGATGCGATCAATCATCAACTTGTTTTTCAACTCTTGAATGACGTGCGCGCCCGCAAGCATCTCGACTGGCAGTACTGCGCCGATGAACTCGGCAATATCCTCGGCGCGATCGAGTGGGCTGCGCGGCAGAATCGCTGGACGGACGTTATCTTGTTGGGCCGCGCGATCGATCCATACTTGACGCTGCATGGATTGTGGGACGCGTGGCGCAGCGTGCTCGATC
>JBGQGR010000388.1:0-3913 GCA_041497495.1 Anaerolineae bacterium
CTGCAGCGCCGCGCGTGTTCGGAGCAGACCAGCGTGTCGTTGAAAGATAGTGATGGCCGAACGATCGGCAGCGGTGAGAGTCGTCATTGCCCTGGATAAAATAGTCAGTAGATGTAAATATGTATAAACTATTTTATCCAATCCCTTTGACTTTGTCAAATCGGATTCAATAGCTAGTGTCTCGAGCATGGCCGGCCAGTCCCCACTGACCGAAGTGCAACGGTGCAGCCACAGCCATCACCCGCGACAGACTGATTAAGATCGAATTGGGTCGGCCGTGGCTTGACCACCGCTAAGATACATACAATATTAGGCAATCGATATCAAAGGTGGAGTAGAATATGACGAAGATCATTGGCGTGTCAGAACTCCGGCGCAAATTCCGGGCGGTCTTTGACGAAGTCGTGAAACGGCACACGCCCTATATCCTGACGCGGGGCCGCCGGCCGGAAGCCGTCCTCATCCCGTATGACCAGTTTGTGAAATACGTCGAAACCGATGCGGCCGGCGTGGTCGAGCGCTTCAACCGGATGCTGGCGCAGCTCGCTCGAGCCAATGCTGCTTACTCCAACGCAGAAGTCGAAGCCGATCTGGCTGAGGTGAAGAAAGCCTGCCGCGCCCGGAAACACCAATGACGCGCCGTCATCGGTACGAGTATTCCGATCCACGCTTTCGCCAGGATCGGACTGTGCTGACTCATCACTGCTCAGACTATTGCACGGTTATCTTCGCCGTCGTCTGCGGGGTGAGGGCTGCGGCTGGCGATCGTTCGCTGCCGGCGCAAATTGGCGCGCCCACTCGACTGCGCCGGATATGCACCGCCAGTGATTCAGATGCTGCGCGGCGTAGACGCTGGCTTCGTTCTCATCGCCCTGGCCAATATAATCCGGCAATCGATTCGGAATGCGTTTCTGGCCGGTGAGATAACCCGGCACAAATGAATTCTGCTTCAAGGCTGCTTGCCAGGCGCGCTGGGCTTTAGCCGATGCGCCGCTCGTTCGAAACTCGATCAGCGCCTGTGTATACTTCCAGACCGCTGAATACTCGCCCTTATATTTCTTCAGCAGCTGCTGAGCTTCCGTGATCCGATCAAACTCCAGCAGTAAATTGAGGAGTGAATAGCGCACTCCCTGATTGTCGTTGGGATTCAAGCGCAACATTTCGGCATAAGTGTCCGCCGCTTCCGCGCGGCGCTTCAGCTCCCAGAGTAAGTTGGCGGTGCCCTCCAGCGCGCGCATATACGGGCGCGTTTCCAGCAAACCCCAGAAGTGACCGGCCTGCTGTTTGAAATATTTTTCGCCTAAAGCTCGCCGACCGGCCTCGACGCCGCGCTGATAATAGTCGTACGCATGTTTAACCGTATCGGCGGCTTCTTCGGCCAGCAGCACGTAAGCATCGGCACAATCGGGCGAAACGGCTAAGGCCTGGTGGGCCAGGGTGATGCGCTTGCCGGGATGTGACTCGTCCCAAGCTTGATACATGATCTGCTGCGCCTGATCGAGCTGCGGATCACCACTCCCCGCCTCTGCCCCAAACTCTTTTGCTGCAACCTGCCACAGGGTGCCTTCCAGGCCGCGCCGATCGAAGAATGGCTGCTCTTCAGCTGCTTCTTCATCGCCCGGGTCGCGCCGACCGAGGCCCGGTGCGGGTTGCAGCTCTGGCGGCAGCGTGCCACCCGGATACTTCACTTGAATTTTGAGCGGCCCCGCGTGCGTGATCACTTCGACCGTTGTCTCGATCGGCACGAAGTCGCCCTGCCCATCGGGCTGGAGATGATCGCGCACGAAGATGGGAATCGCGCGCAGCGCAGCCTCATACCAGTGAAGATCTTTCAAGGTCGGACGACGCGCCAATTTTTGATGCTTGTCAAAGATCAGGGGCACCGGATAAGCTTGCTCGTTGACCAGCTCCCAACGGTATTGTTCGATGGCATCCAGATCATCGAACGGCACTTCCGTCACGGCGTTGAATAACAGGGAATGTGCGCCGGTGTCGGGTAGGGCGTCGAAGGGATCGTCGGCGGCTGCAAACATCTGCTCCACGTCTTTCCAGTGCAGGTATGTGGCCAGACCATATTCAACGCCGCCATTGCCCATCACACTCACGTAGCGATAACTGCGCTCGGCAGGCTGCTTCACCGCAATCAAATTCATATTAGTCAACGTGACCCACGGCGCCGTCCGATAAAACTCGGCGGCGGCACTGAATAGGCTGCCGATGAACTCAGGGGTGGCGCCTTTAATCGAGAGCAGCCCGGCCGGCTCAGCCCCCTTATTCATATTCACGCCTACATCCTCCAGCAGCGCCCGTACTTCTGGTGGGCGAGAGCGCAGGATCAATGGCACATCGATTTCGTCCAACGCCGATTTAAGCGTTTCGACCAACGCAGGCTCGGACAGACCGATCGAGCGCGGCCGGGAGGCTGCGCCCGTCAGCCGCGGAGGTTTAACCATCGCTGTGAACAAAGCAGCGCGCGCGTCAGCCGCCGTCGGCGCGCGCTGGACGAGATCGTTCCACATGATCATGCCCGTGGTCAGGTTGAAGACGAGCAGCAGGTAAGGGCGGTACGGCTCTTCATTCGGCGGCGCGATCCAGGTATGCATCTTATCAATGACCAGCTGCCACTCGTCGCCGGACTGAGCCAGCGTCTTGAGTTTCTGAACGGAAGGTGTGCGCATAAAGTTCCCTGCCTGGGAGTATACCGTCAATCGATCGAGCAGGCAAACAAAAAACCGGCCTTGGCGCAGGCGAAGATCGGACTTTGCTGAATCACTCCCGGATCGCGACTGATTAATCATCCGCTCTGACGTCCTCACCTCATCCAACTCTTTGAGGATTTCGTTAAGGCCGTTGTAGAAATTCGGCAGGTAGAAGCGGTCGTGGGGTGAATGCAAATTGTCGTCGGGCAAACCGAAGCCACGCCGGATCGAATCGGTGCCCAGCAGTTCCGGGAACGCAGCCGCCGGGATCGATCCGCCTTCCCGGAAATAAACATGCGAACGGCTGAATGCTTCCTTCACAGATTCCGCGGCACGTACGCGTACGTCACCTCGGTTCGATGCGGATTGTGCCCTAGCCACATTGCCAATTCTTTCCACGCTTCAGTTTCGGTGAATCCTAAGGCGCGTTTGATGTCCATAAACTCGGATGCTGCTGCTCCACGAAAGCCATGCACGCCGCGTTGTTGAAACACACCACCTCCGATGATGGTGAAGAAAAAACCGAAGACGATCTCGACTCAGCGATCCGGCAGATGGTATCGCGGGCCAATGCTTCAGATAGATTCATCGACATCTTCGCGGCGGCGGGCATGAAGTCGCCGGACATCTCGATCTTGTCAGATGAATTCTTAGCCGAAGTGCGCTCGCTGCCACAAAAGAACCTCGCCTTGGAATTGTTGCGTAAATTGATCAACGACGAACTCAAAGCACAGTCGCGCAAGAACTTGGTCGTCTCGCGTTCGTTCGCGGAGATGCTGGAGAAAACGATCCGCCAATATCAAAATCGCTCGATCGAAACCGCGCAGGTCATCGCGCAGTTGATCGAACTCGCCAAAGACATGCGCGCAGCGCAGCGACGCGGCGAAAACCTCGGCCTGACGGATGATGAACTTGCTTTCTATGATGCATTGGAAGTCAACGATGGCGCCGTCAAGGTGCTGGGCGATGATGCACTGCGCACGATTGCGCGCGAACTCGTCGAATCGGTTCGGCGCAATGTGACGATCGATTGGACGCTGCGCGAAAGTGCCCGCGCCAAACTTCGGACGTTGGTCAAGCGCATACTCCGCAAGCATGGCTATCCGCCGGACAAGCAAGAGAAAGCCACGCAGACCGTCTTGGAGCAAGCGGAGTTGATTGCGAAGGATTGGGCGGAATAATCGACCCTCACCCTGACTCTCTAAATTGGAGAA
>JBGQGR010000389.1:0-3909 GCA_041497495.1 Anaerolineae bacterium
ATCAGCTCTTTGGGAACTTTGACCTCGCCGCTGTACAACCGCTTCTCATTCTCGTCGAGTTTGGCCGCCAGCGTCACATTCTCTGCTTCGAGTTCGGCGTGCGTCGATCGATTCTGCGCGGCGAGTTGCTCCGTATCCGTCACGGCCTGGCGCGCGGCCTTCATCTTTTTAGATTCGTTCAGCGCCGTTTGAATTTCTCCCAGCCGCTTGTTGAGTTGATCGATCACTCGATCGATTCCTTGCAGGTCGAGCAGTGTCTCTGCTTTGCTCAAGGCTGCCTCCAAAATGATTGATGTACGGCCTATTATAGCGTGTTGATTTATAAATGCATAATGCAAAATGCTGAATGCGTAATGCGTAATGCGTGACGACGTGATGAAAAGATTTAGGGGCCGGTGGCCTTTCATGCACACCTGCACTGCAACGTCCTTCGGACAGTGCGGTGCAGGTGTCACTCGTCACTTATCATCATCGCAGGTGAATGCTATCAAATAAACAGGCTCATCGCAGGCTAAACATCCTTACCGCAAGATATGCTAGAATCCTCAATATGTTGATGCCGCCCCGATCATTGATCTCTTCTATCGAACGCCGCTGGTTGTTGATGGCCTCGATCGTTGTCTTGACGATCGCTTCGCTGCCGTATGTGATCGGCGCGCTCAACTCTAACTCCGATTGGATCTTCACCGGCTTACAGGTCAATCCGTTGGATGGCGTCAGTTACTTAGCCAAGATGCGCATCGGCTTTAACGGCGGCTGGCTGTTTCACTTGCCCTTCTCGATCGAACAGGGGCCGGGCGCCTATCTATTTACCTTCTTCATCGCATTGGGTCATGCCGCAAGTATTCTCAATCTGCCGTTAATCGTGATGTTTCATTTCGTGCGCATCATCGGCGGCTTCATCTTATTGTGGATGAGCTATGAATTGATCGCGCGCTTCACCGAACAGATCGATCGACGCCGTCGAGTGTGGTGGATCGTTGCATTGTCATCGGGCTTGGGGTGGTTGGCATCGCTGCTGGGGCATACCCAGTCATCCGATCTTTCGATCCCCGAATCGAACACGTTTTATAGTTTGATCGCCAATGCGCACTTCGCGTTGGCAACCGCCATCATGATCACGATCTTTATTGGTGTGTTAAACGCGCAAAAATTTTCGATTAAGCGCGCCGTTGGCTTAAGCCTCCTATCTTTGCTCTTAGCTGTGATTCAACCCTTTGCCCCATTCGCGGTGTATGCCATCCTCGGCGTGGCGTTGATTGCGATCTGGTATTGCGATCGATCTTTTCCGTGGTCAAAATTCTTTAGTGCCCTCCTCGCTGGTCTAGTGACTGCGCCGCTGCTGTTATATATATATCTTGCCACGCAGGCCGATTCAACATTGCAACAATGGTCGATCCAAAATCAGACGCCATCGCCGCCGCTGCTCGATTACGCGATCGGCTATGGATTGTTGATCGTCGGCGCGATCATCGGCATCCGATCAGTCTGGCCGCGCCGATCGAACTGGGACATTCTGTTGATCGTCTGGATTGTCGTAACGATTCCTTTGCTGTACGCGCCTATTCCGCTGCAGCGCCGATTAGCGCTCGGCCTGCATATTCCGATCGCACTGCTAGCCGCTTATGGTCTCGATCGATTGATTCAAGCTAAATGGTCAAGAGGAATCGTCATCGCGGTCACTTGCCTCACTTCGTTCTTTCTGTTGATTGGTTTCATCGGCGGCGCAGTGAATCATGATTCGCATATCTATCTCTCATCGAATGAATCCGCTGCCTTCAATTGGCTGGCCGCGAACGCGCAGCCGAACGATATCGTTTTGGCTTCGCCCGATCTGAGTTTGTTCATTCCGGCCTTCGCCGGTCAACGCGTCGTTTATGGTCATCCGTATGAAACCGTAAACGCGGACCAAAGGAAGAAACAAGTAACCGATTTTTATTCAAGCCAAATCGATCCAGCAACTTTGCTGCGCGCTGATTCAGTAGCCTACGTGCTCGTCGGCCCGCGCGAACGCGCGCTGGGACAAATCGATCCGGCGGCGCTGCCGTTGATTTTGGTTTTTACTTCAGGTGATGTGGGTTTATACCAAGTGAGGAGTCAGTGAAATTGGCGTCATTGCGAGCCGCCGCAGGCGGCGTGGCAATCTCAGTATCGATCAGGAGATTGCTTCGTCGTGCTAAGCACTCCTCGCAATGACGCTTGATTAACTACAATCATGCGCCGACTCATTCCTGTCTTTATCTTCTTCATCATCGCTTTCATCATCCTCGCACCGATCATTCCGAATTTCGGCGATCATCTGCTCTATCCCGCACACAGCGAATTCAGCGATCTGACGATTACGCACTGGCCGGCTTTCGCTTACGCGCGTGATGAAATTGTGACTACCGGCCAAGTGCCCATGTGGCGCACATCGATCTTGTCCGGCACGCCCTTCGCCGCTGATCCGTTAGCAGGCTTGTTTTATCCACCGCATTGGCTCGCTTTGATTTTACCTTTGCCCATCACTTTCAATTTATGGATGCTGCTGCATCTCGCGCTTGCCGCCGCGTCGATGTACGCCATGATGCGCCGTTGGAACGTCAGCTGCGTCGGATCGATTGTGTCGGCGATTGCCTATGCCGCCGCGCCAAAGATCATCGCGCATATGGGCGTTGGTCATGTGACACTCGTCGAAGCGTGGGCGTGGCTGCCGTTGGTGATCGCTGGACTAAACTCCCCCTCTCCCGATGACATTCGTAATCGATTACAGGATGCTCAACGTCCAATCATCAGGGGTGGGGGCTGGGGGGTGGGGAGTGGTCTCGCGCTGGCCATGTGCCTGCTCGCCGATGCGCGCATCGCGATCTATGCGGTTATGCTGGCCGTGACGTATCTTGTTGTTCAACAGGCGCGCCGCGATCGATCGACTTGGCTGAAGATCAGCATGCGCGTTGTGATCATCATCGTTGTGGCGGCATCCGTGTCTGCCGTGTCGTGGCTGCCCGCGCTGACGCTAGCCGGCGGCACGGCGCGCGCGTCGATCACGCCTGAAGAAGCGGGCACGCAGTCGCTCGATCCGGGTTACTTCTTGGGCATTGTCATTGCCGATCGATCCGGCGCGGCTGAGCGCACGACTTATTTCGGCATAGTGATCTTGATGCTGGCGCTGGTCGGCGTGAAATTATTTTATCGACGCACGCCACGGCGCGTGTGGTGGCTGCTCGGCATCGTCATCGTCGGCGCGATCATTGCGTTAGGCTTGAATACACCGTTGTATCGAATCCTGTTTGCCTTGCCCGGATCGACCTTGCTGCGAGTGCCTGCGCGCGCGTGGTTCGCTGTCACCTTTGCGATCGCGGCGCTGGCAGGCATGGGCACGCAGGGCTTGCTTGAATGGTCGGGCCAAGCTAACCCCCGATCAATCTTTGTGGCGATTACAGTTGCTTGTGCAGCGATGGTGTTTGGCGTAATCGGCGCGCTGGGTTCAGGCCAGATTAGTTTCGTTGTCATCGCGCTGCTAAGCCCGATCGCGTGCCTCTTGCTGATCTTGCGGCTTAAGCACAAACTGTCGCCCGATCGATTTGCGATCTTGATCGTCGCACTGATCGCGATCGATTTAATCTCGATCGATTGGGCGTTGTATCGATCGATTCCGATCGATCAGGCGTTTGCGGATGGACGCGAAGCCGCCGAGTGGATTGCCAGCCAATCGGAGTCCGCGAGAGTCTACTCGCCATCGTACTCGATCCCGCAGCAAGTAGCGCAGGAATATCATTTGCAATTGGCGGATGGGATCGATCCGCTGCAGTTGGCGCGCTATGTGGCGTTCATGCAAAAAGCGACGGGCATCGGCGAATGGAAATATTCGGTGACACTGCCCGCGTTTCCGAATATCAAATCGGACGAAGACATTCGATCGGCCTTGTC
>JBGQGR010000390.1:0-3903 GCA_041497495.1 Anaerolineae bacterium
ATGGACTGTTGATGCTGAATCTGGAATATATGAAGGAAGCGCCGGAGCTGGTGGCGGTTTAACGAGTAATAAGTAACGAGTAAAAAGTGATCGATTTACTCATTACTCATTACTGAGGAGAACAACTATGACTGAACAAGATCAATTTGAACCTGTCATCATCGGCTTTACCTGTAACTGGTGCAGTTACCGCGCGGCCGATCTAGCCGGAACCGCGCGCGTCAAATATCCGCCGAACGTGCGATTGATTCGCTTGATGTGCTCAGGCCGGCTCGATCCGACGTTTGTGATGAAGGCTTTGGCTTCCGGTGCGGATGGCGTATTGATTACCGGCTGCCATCCCGGCGAATGCCACTATATCGAACAGAATTACAAAGCCTTGAGACGTTATCAGTTATTGAAGCGCGTCTTTGCACAATTAGGCATCGAACCGCAGCGTGTGAAATTGGTGTGGGCCAGCGCGGCGGAAGGCGTGAAGCTGGCGCACGAGATTACGACGATGGTGGAAGAAGTGCGTGCGTTGGGTCCACTGCATTGGGGCGCATCGAATGGGCGTGAAGTTCACGATCATTTGCCCACAGAAGACATGGAACTTCCAGAAGAAGCGGAGGTCATGGCATGAACGCCAATGGTACAAAGCCAAAATTTGCCATGTACTGGGCGGCCGGGTGCGGCGGCTGTGAGATCGCCGTGTTGAACATTGGCGAGAAGATTCTGGACGTCGATGCAAATTTCGATGTGGTGTTTTGGCCGGTGGCGATGGATGCCAAGTACAAAGACGTCGAGGCGCTAGATGACGGCGCGATCACGTTGTGTCTGCTCAACGGCAGCATTCGCAACAGTGAGAATGAAGCCATCGCCAAACTGCTGCGCCGCAAATCGAAGATCTTAGTCGCGTTCGGGTCATGCGCGAATGAAGGTTGCATACCTGGTCTAGCTAATCTGTGTTCAGCCCAGGAAATTTTCGAGACGGCTTACAACACGATCAGCACCGATAATCCGCAGCACATCCGTCCGCAACCGTCGTACTTTGTGCCTGAGGGCGAGCTGCATATTCCAGAATTTTATCCGATCGTCAAGACACTTGATCAGATCGTGCCGGTCGATTATCACATGCCCGGCTGTCCGCCCGAATCGCATCAAATCGCGGCCGTGATCGAGCTCGTGATCAAAGCGCTGCATGGTGAAGCGCAGCTGCCGCCGCCCGGATCGGTCATCGGCGCGGGCGCTTCGACGGTGTGCGATGAATGCCAGCGCACGCGCAACGTCAAAGCGATCAAGCAATTCGTGCGAATTCAAGATGTACGGACGGATCCAACCATGTGTCTGCTTGAGCAAGGCGTGCCGTGCAACGGTCCGGCCACCCGCAGCGGCTGCGCTGCCTTGTGTCCGCAAGCAGGCGCGCAGTGCATCGGTTGCTACGGTCCGGCCGAAGGCGTGATCGATTACGGCGCGCGCCTGATCAGCGCTTATGCGTCGGTGATCGATGCCAAAGAACCGGCCGAGATCGATCGGGTGCTGGATGGCCTGCCGGATCCCGCCGGACAATTCTATCGATTCAACCTAGCCCGATCGTTATTGCGCGCCGCAAGGTCAGCGTGGATTAAATCGTAGGAGCGAAGTCACCTCGCCCGGGCGCGACCACCGCGCCCCTACGGAGGACAACATGCAGCGAATTACCATTGATCCCATCACGCGCCTGGAAGGTCACGGCAAGATCGAGATTTTTTTGAATGATGAAGGCGACGTAGCCAACACTTATTTCCAGATTCCGGAACTACGCGGCTTCGAAAGATTTTGCGTTGGTCGGCCCGTCGAAGAGATGCCGCTGCTGACCAACCGCATCTGCGGCGTGTGTCCCGAAGCGCATCACATGGCCGCGGCGAAAGCTGCCGATGCGGTCTATCACGTCGATCCGCCGCGCACGGCGAAGATGCTGCGCGAACTGCTGTACAGCGGATTCTATTTCACCGATCACACTACACACTTTTACGCGTTGGCCGGTCCCGATTTTGTGATGGGGCCCGATGCGCCAGTGGCCGAAAGAAATATTTTGGGCGTGATTCATAAAATCGGATTGGAGATCGGCGGCAAAGTGATTCAAGCGCGCAAGTATGGTCATCACATTGTCGAAATCATCGGCGGGCGGAAAGTGCATCCATGCACTTCGATTCCGGGCGGATTGACGAAAGGCATCACCAAAGACGAAGCGAACGAAATCGCCGACATCGGCAAGTGGGCGATCGAGTTTGCGCAATTCAGCCTCCAGCTGTTCAACGACATCGTGCTGGGCAATAAGACTTACCTTGATCTGATCCTCGGCGACATCTACACCCATCATACCTACTACATCGGCACGGTGGATGAGAACAACCAGGTCAACTTCTATGATGGCAAGGTTAGCGTCGTCGCGCCCGATGGCGAGCGCATCGGCAAATACGCGGCCAACGAATACACCGACTGGATTGCGGAGCACGTTGAGCCGTGGACGTATTTGAAGTTTCCTTATCTGAAGAAGATCGGCTGGAAGGGCTTGGTCGATGGCAAAGATTCGGGCGTGTATATGGCAACCCCGCTCTCACGCTTGAACGCAGCAGATGGTATGGCGACGCCGTTGGCGCAGGAACAGTATGAAAAATTCTATGCGACGCTTGGCGGCAAGCCGGTGCATCAACGACTTGCCACGCACTGGGCGCGTTTGATCGAATTACTGTATGCAGCAGAGCGGATCGTCGAACTGGCGACCGATCCAGAAATTTATTCCGACAACTTTCACACGATCCCGACCGAAAAACCGACTGAAGGCGTGGGCATCGTCGAAGCACCGCGCGGAACGTTAACGCATCATTACGTAACCGACGAGCGCGGCCTCCTGACCAAAGTGAACTTGATCGTCGGCACGACCAACAACTATGCGCCGATGAGCATGTCAATCAAAAAGGCAGCGCAAAGCCTGATCACTAAAGGAACGATCGTCACCGAGGGACTGACCAACATGATCGAGATGGCGTTCCGCGCGTACGATCCGTGTTTCGGCTGTGCGACGCATTCGCTGCCCGGTCAGATGCCGCTGGAAGTGATTATCCGTAATGCGCAGGGTGAAATCGTCGAAGACTTGAAACAATCTTGCACATGAAGACATTGGTGATCGGCTTGGGTAATCCATTGCTCGGCGATGATGGAGTTGGCTGGCGGGTAGCCGAAGACATTTCATGCAGGCTTCCGAAGTCTGCGGAGACTTCGGAAGCCACGATCGAGGTGGATTGTTTGGCCGGGGGCGGCTTGAGCTTGATGGAACGTCTCGTCGGCTACGACGCCGCGATCTTGATCGACGCGATCGACATCGGGCGCGGACCGATCGGCAGTGTGTATCGCTATACACTCGACGAGTTGCCCAATCAGAACGCGGGGCATACTTCATCCGCGCATGAAACTAATTTGCAAACGGCGCTGCAAGTGGGGAGCTCATTAGGCGCCGCTCTGCCCGATCGGGTAACGGTGATCGCCATCGAATCGCCGCACGTGTATGACTTCACTGAAGAATTGACTCCAGCCGTCGCCGCAGCCGTGCCGCGTGCGATCGACATGGTGCTGCAACTGCTTCACCTTCCACAGGAGGTGTAACCTATGGTCTCCCCTGAACTTCTGCGCCGTTATCCTTTATTCGGTTCGTTAACCGATGCGGAGCTGCGATCGATTGCGATGGTCACCGAGGAAGAATCTTACCCCACTGGCGACTTTCTGTTCAGAGCTGATCGACCAGCCACTGCACTGTATTTGTTGATCGATGGCTGCATCGATTTGATCTATGTGGTCGATAAGCCGGGTAACCCCAGCGCACACAAAGAGTTCTACGTGGGTGAAATCAATCCCGGCGAAGTCTTCGGCATCTCGGCGCTGATC
>JBGQGR010000391.1:0-3891 GCA_041497495.1 Anaerolineae bacterium
CAAGTTGATCGCTGATCATGGTTTTGATCAAGACGACGATAATCTCCTCAAGGTGATGGCGCACTTTCGTCTGATATTCCACCGGCATAGATTCATATTGCTGGGCTTTGGTCAACAACAGATCGATCGGGGCGAGTTCGGGATTGAAGGGCAGGTCGCCGCTGGCGGGATGGCCCATGCGCTGCGCGAGCAGCTCATTGACGATGTTCGTAAATACCTCGAGCGGCAGGTTATAGGCAAAATAAAAATCAGTCAGGTAATCTCGGATCAATTGGCGGCGTTGTTCCCAAGTATGTTCGGCCTCATCATTCAGCGGATCTGAAATGCCTTCGCGCTCCTGGGAGAGAATGGCTTTCGCTTTCACTTCTTCTTCGAGCCGTTCCGAGTTGATGATGCCGCGCGTGAATAGTTCGGTGCGCATTCGCGCGTGGATGTCTTTCGCGAGAATGGGATACTGCGCGATTTGTAAATATATGGCAAGAATATTGGGCGGTTCGGGCAGGGGTTGGGACATGAGCAGATTATACAATTAACAATGAACAATGTGCAATGAAGAATCCCACTCCGCTTTCGCTTCGGGGACTTCGTGACAAATGATGAGTGATGAGTGAAAGAAAAATCCCCTTCATCGGTTTTGGCATGATGGGGATTTTTCTTTGTCGTCAGGTAAATCGATCGGGTTTAGACCCAACCGCGCAGACGCATCGCGCGGACAACCTTATCGATCGCGACCAAGTAGGCTGCATCGCGCATGTACACTTTTCGATCGAGCGCCATGTTCAGCACGTGACCGAACGCGACGGTGATCTTATTATCGAGCCGCTGCAAGACTTCGTCGCGCGTCCAATAGAAGTTCATGTCGTTCTGCACGGTTTCAAAATATGAGACGGTGACACCCCCGCTGTTGCACAAGAAGTCGGGGATGTTGAAGATGTTGCGCTTCTTCAAAACTTCATCGCCTTCAAGCGTCGTGGGGCCGTTGGCGCCTTCGGCGATAATCTTGACGCGCGAATGAATCTTGGGTGCGGTCTCGGCGGTGATCATGCCTTCGAGCGCGGCCGGGATCAACACATCAGCCTCTTTGCCGATCCAAGTCATGGCATCTTCCTGAATGTAGCCGGCCGCCTTCGCTTTCGCCGGATCGATCGTGCCGTACTCATCCGTGATCGATTGCAGGAATTTTGGATCGACGCCGTTCGGGTGGGAATAGGTGTAGGGCTTTTTGTCTTTCGCGTCATAGCAAGACACGCAGGCGACTTTGCCGCCGAGAAGTTCACGGAAGCCGATCGCAGCATACTGCGCGACATTGCCGAACCCTTGAATGGCGGCGACGCTGGTCTTCGGATCGATCTTGAGATGTTTCATCGCTTCGCGCACGGTGTAGATCACGCCATAGCCTGTCGCTTCGGTGCGACCGAGCGAGCCGCCCATATCGACGGGCTTGCCGGTGAACACGCCGGGCGTGTATTGGCCGCTTAACTTCGAATATTCGTCCATCATCCAGGCCATCATCTGCGGCGTCGTGCCGACATCCGGCGCGGGCACGTCTGTGCGCGGACCGATGTTCTTCCACATCTGATTGACCCAACCGCGGCACAGCCGCTCTTTTTCATGAATAGACAGCGACGACGGATTGACGATGATGCCGCCTTTGCCGCCGCCCAACGGAATGTCGGCAACTGCGCATTTCCAGGTCATCCACATTGCCAGCGCGCGGACGGTATCGATCGTTTCATTCGGATGAAAGCGGATGCCGCCTTTCGCCGGGCCGCGTGCATCACTATGTTGGACGCGGAAGCCGTTAAAAACTTTCACTGTGCCGTCGTCCATGCGCACGGGAATGCGGAAATGGAACTCACGCAGCGGCCAGCGCATCAAGTCTTTGGCGTCCTGCGTCAAGCCCAGCAGATCCGCGCCTTGATCGAACTGCGCTTGCGCAGTCTCGAAGGGATTCTTTGAATCGGACATAGTTATCTCTCCTGATCAAATTTGTCGGCGATATCGATCGCCGATAAGTTGCGACAAAAAAGCGACCCGAATTGGTCGCTGTTATTCACTAGCTGTAACTCGCCCCTTCGCGGTCACCCACGCCCGATTGAAGAGCGGATTGAATGAGACAGTTCAAGTCTTGCATGATGATGACTCATTCTACAATAGAATAGCGCAAACTGTCAAAATCCCCTGTGTTGAATGTGATGCTTGGCGACTGCCATTTATCACGTCTTCTAAACACACAAAGATTTCGCTCAAGGCGCTGTATGTTCGGGAGCACAACTGCCGAACGATCTTCGGGAGAATATTGCGGTCGTAATTCCTCCGCCGCAGATTCACACTCTGTTCACAGTTTTATGCGATACTCTGGCGCTGCCTGAACCGGTACAGCACTCAACCCGTTGCAAGTGAAATGCGACGTGACCTTTGTCACCCTTGACATCTCCTCTTGCACGACGTAAACTTTACTAAGTAAATCATTTACTTAATAAGCAATTTACCACGTCAAGCAAACGGAGGCAGTCACATGGCAAAGGCAAAAAAAGCCGACCTGCTCGCACAAGAGTTGGCACAGACTTTCGCTCAGTTTAGACGACTGGGACCACCGAAGGGCTCGCTCCACGGCTTCAAGTCTGGCGAGTTTTTCTTGCTGGCAACGCTGATCAGCTCGATCCCGCCTGGAGCCAAGAGCATCAAGGCGTCTGACCTGAGTACTCAATTGCAAGTGACCCCAGCGGCCGTCACGCATGTGATCAACGATCTGGAAAAGGCTGGCTATGTGGAACGCGTCTCAGATCCAACCGATCGGCGGATCGTGCTGCTCAAGCCAACCAGCGCCGGACTGAAAATGATGGAAGCGGCCAATGCCCAGTTTCTCGAAATGCTACAAGGCTTGGTTGAATTTCTGGGCGAAGACGATAGTCGTGAGTACATCCGATTGGTGTCGTTAGCCATAACGTATTTCAAAAGCAAAATGAATTCTTAGTGGATCGGGAGGAACAGTAGTCAATGAAGAAACGGATCTGGATCATTATCGGAATTGTCGTGATACTGGCGTGTGCCGCGATCGGCAGCGCCGTGAGCAGCCGGAGTAGGGCGAGCGCGCAATCGGCTGCGGTCACTAGTTCGATCGGTCAGGTAGCGCGCACTACACTATCATTGGTGGTGGAGTCGTCAGGCAGTATCGCGGCCAACGCTGACGCGACCTTATCTTTTGGCATGAACGGCACGGTGGCGGAAGTCAACGTCGAGGTTGGCAGTCAAGTCAAACAAGGCGATGTGTTAGCGAAATTAGATACTGCCGAGATTGAAGTGCAAGTTGCTCAGGCCCAACAAGCGTATCTCTTGCAACAGGCGACGTATAGCAAGACGGTACAGGCTGATCCAGAAGTGGTGTTAGCTGTGCAAGCCGCACTCAACAACGCGAACAACGCCTACCAGATCGCCTTGCACAAAAGCGGACTCAGCGGCGATCAGATCACGATCGGTTGTGCTAATCTCGATAGTGCGCATAAAGCTTACGATGATGCCGTGACGGCTTACAGCAACTACCTGTCGGACTGGCGTGTGCAAGTGAATGGCGCGTCTGAATCTTCATTGCAGCAAGCGCGCTTGGATAATGCGAAAGCTGCTTACGATCAGGCTCAGGCGAATTGCGCGTTGGCTCAACAAGGCGTCAACGATAGTGCAGTGAAATCGGCCTGGGCACAACAGCAGCAAGCTCAAGCGAATTTAAGCAATCTCACATCGCCGCGCAGTGAAAAACTGGATGTGGCGCGCGCTCAATTGGAACAGGCTCGACTAATGTGGGAACAAGCTAAACTGTCCTTGGCGAACGCCGCGATCGTCGCTCCCTTAGACGGGGTGGTGACTCACGTGAACATCAAAGCTGGTGGGTCG
>JBGQGR010000392.1:0-3886 GCA_041497495.1 Anaerolineae bacterium
CAGGCTGTTGCCGTCATTGCGTACGGACAGCATGATCGCCGAGTAGTCACTGACCCAGCCGATGAATGACACGCCGATGAGCAGCCACAAGATCGCCGGCAGCCAGCCCCACAGATTGGCCGCCGTGATCACGCCGACGATCGGCCCTGCCGCCGCAATCGATTTGAAGTGATAGCCGTACAACACATTGCGGCTGGCCGGCATGAAGTCCACGCCGTCCATATACATTTTGGCCGGCGTTGCCTTCTTGTCATTGGCTTGAATGACATTCCGGTCGATTCGTTTGGCATAGAAATTATACGCGAGATAGATTGTTACCGCTCCCGCGATAACGACGAACAGAGTGTTCATGCTTGCACCTCCTGCGAATGTCGAATAGGATAGGACGATCTAAACCGCAGCGATGATTGACGAATTCGATCTTCTCCCTGGCGCCTCCTCTATCCGATCGGCTGAGCACGATCTTACGCGGCTACGGCCGCCAGCTGCCGATCGATCTCCGCTTCCGCCGTTACAAAATTTATGCCGGTGAATTTGGCCTGCCTGTCTACGACGATGGCCGGATAATGTCTCAGACCATGCCGCAGTGTTTTCCAAAAGCCTTCGATGGATGCCGCATCGATCACTTTGACGATCACGCGATCGCAATGAATATCAAACAGATGACGCACCCAATCTGACACTGCTTGATACTCCTGCAGCATCTCAGTGGGAAGTGCGCTGGCAACTTGTTCTTCGTGCAATCCCTGGCTAAATCCAGTCTCCTGCCAAATCACCTCACAATGGGTGCAGTGATAATACGCAGTGGGGGCATACGCCACAATCTCAACTAACAACGGTTTAGTCTCTTCCATTGAGTGTCTCCTCCCGCTTCCTTGACCGATAAATAAATGTGACTCAACGCCATTGACCGCCGGACAATCTCCGGCGTGCGTGAGTCACAGTATCGATTCGAATTGAATCGGCAACAAACAACTGTCCATTGCGCCTTCACCTCGAAAAAACTAAATTGTTGCCACTAAGTTAGCCAGTCCACCAATCCAACCGTAAGTCTATAAACTGCTCCAACAATCCTATCAGAGATACCTCAACTTGCCCCTATATAATATGATCTGAAATGGATAATTGTCAAGTTAATTCTGTCCTCCAGTCCCTCGTCCGGCTTGGAACAGCCGCCGGGCAAACTGGATCGATCAGGAAACAAACTCTATCTCCCACACTTCTCCTTGACGGCGAGTCAGCAGATCACTTTCCCATCGGATCGATCACCTTTAAACACGTCCAAATGAATTCGTGAATCGGCGTGGGGATACCCGTTTCTTTCCCGGCGCGCACAATGGCCCCGTTGATCGCATCATATTCCAGGCGGCGGCCGGCGATCACATCACGCTGCATGGACGAGGTGGCCTCGGGTGCCAGGTGGTCGCAAAAGGCCATGTTCTGCTCGACCACATCGCTGTCGAGATCGATGCCGGTCGCACGCGCGACCGCTTCGACTTCACGCATCGCCCGTTCTAACAGCCAACGTGACTCGGCGCAGGTCATCACCGGGCCAGCCGGCGCGCGAGTCACGCTAGTGATACCGCTGAACGATGCGATGAACAACAACTTCGTCCACAGCACTTTCCTGATGTTGTTGGTTATCTCAACCGTCGCGCCACACTGCTCAAGCGCCTGGTGGATGGTGTGCAGTCGGGCAGTGTCTCGACCGTCAAGTTCGCCCAACACGATCCGCCGATACTGGCTTTGCTGATCGATGACACCGGGTTCGGCGACGGCTGATACAATCCAGACTGCACCGCCCAGAACGGCCGGCTCGAAATGTTGCGCCAGCCGATCGGGTGTCTCCACCCCGTTTTGTAATGTCAGAATAGCTGTCTGCGGACCAATCAGTGGCTGAATGAATTCCACTATTGATGCTATATCATACGTCTTGACAGCGCAAATGACCAAGTCCACTGCGCCAATTTCCGGCGGCTTGTCAGTAGTCAGTACATGGCGAATGTTAAAGTCGCCGTGCGCGCTGCGGACTTTGAGACCGTTGTCACGCAGCGCCCGCAGGTGTTCGCCTCGCGCGATGAAGGCCACCTCATGTCCGTCGCGGGCGAGCAAACCGCCGAAGTAGCCGCCAACACCGCCAGATCCCACAATTGCGATTTTCATTTCGATCTATAACCCTGTGCCCGTTTGATGCTTCGATCCAACTGAAAATCATTCGCGCTTGCCATTTACGATCGCATTCTTCACTTCGCTGATCGCTTGGGTGATGTTGATGCCGCGCGGGCAAGCCTCGACGCAGTTGTATGCAGTGCGACAGCGCCACACGCCCATCATATCGCTCAACACTTCCAAGCGTTCTTCCGCGCCGTGATCGCGGCTGTCGAACACAAAGCGATGCGCTTGCACGATCGAGGCCGGGCCAACATATTCCTCGTTCGCCCAGAAAGACGGACAGGACGTGGTGCAGGCCGCGCACAAAATACATTTAGTCGTGTCGTCAAAGCGCTCGCGCTCTTTAATCGTTTGCAATCGCTCGCGCTCCGGCTCCGGCTCGTCATTGATCAAGTATGGCTTGATCGATCGATACTTGGCGAAGAAGCCTTCCATATCGACGACGAGGTCTTTGATGATTGGCATGCCCAGCAGCGGCTGGATGGTGAGTTTCTTGCCGACATCTTTGATTAACGCTTTGCAGGCCAGCAGGTTGCGGCCATTGATGCGCATCGCATCCGATCCGCAGATGCCGTGCGCGCATGATCGACGATAGGTCAGCGCGCCATCGCTATACCATTTCACCTGATTGAGCACATCCAGCACCCGATCGTTTGGCTCGGCCTCGACGTCATGCTCGCTCCAATACGGCCTGGCATCGGATTCGGGATTGTAGCGTTGAATCTTGAGATGAACTTTCATCATGTTATCCTTTTAATTTGGACACGGATTTAATGGCCGAACACGGATAAAAAGACAATTCTTTAATGAAGAGTTCAAAGCATTATCCGTGTAATCCGTGTCTATCTGCGCCCAATTAATACGTGCGTTCCTTCGGCTGGAATTTCGTAATGGTCACCGGCTTATACGCCGTCGCGACTTGACCATTCTTGCGCGTGACGAAGGTGTGCTTAAGCCAATTGACATCGTCGCGCTTCGGGTAGTCTTCGCGATAGTGCCCGCCTCGGCTTTCGGTGCGATTCATGGCCGAGACCGCGGTCACTTCCGCCAGATCGAGCAAGCAGCCCAACTCCCAGGCTTCAAACAGATCGGTATTGAATTGGCTGCCCTTATCGTCGATTGAAATGTTCTGGTAGCGAGCCTGCAATTCGCGCAGCGTATCCAGCGCTTTCTGAAGGCTTGGCCCTTCGCGGAACACGCCGACATCGGCCATCATGATCTTTTGCATTTCAGCGCGGAGGACTGCCGGTCGTTCTGAGCCGGTGCCTTTGCGAATCCGATTGAATTCGGCGAGAGTATACGCTTCGGGATTCTTGGGCAGTGGCGCGAAATCGGCGTGCTTCACAAATTCCGCCATCGCTTTGCCGCCGCGCCGACCGAACACCACCAGATCGACCAGCGAGTTAGTGCCCAATCGATTCGCACCATGCACGGAGACACAGGCGCATTCGCCTGCGGCATACAAGCCTTTCACGACTGCGCCAGTCTCATCGGCCAACACTTCGCAATTGAGATTCGTCGGCACGCCGCCCATCGCATAATGCGCGGTCGGTTGAACGGGCACGCCTTCTTTCATCGGTTCGACACCGAGATAGACGCGCGCCATTTCAAACACATCCGGCAGCGCAGCTTCAAGATGCTCGGCGGTTACGGTTTTACCGCCCGGCCCGCTTTTATATTTGTTGATCGTTTCCGGCCGCACGTCGATGTACAC
>JBGQGR010000393.1:0-3866 GCA_041497495.1 Anaerolineae bacterium
CCCAGTGCAAAAAGAGCGGCAGTACTTGCGCCCAAGTTTCTTGATGGTGCCGGCCGTCTTTCACTTCAACATACTTCATCTCATTCGCTCGATAGCCGATCGATTTCAGCGCGTCGATCAACTCAAGTGTATCCTGGATCGAATCGATCATGCCGTTGCGATCTCGATCGGCGCTCTCATCTCGCGTGCCCGCTTGGAACCAGAACCTTAAACCCGATCGTTTGATCCCGGCCCGAACGGTTCGATGCGCAAGGCGTGAGGCTTGCTGCGAGTGCGGCGATGAATTATCCGAGCGCCACCAGAACGAAGCCGAAAATGCGCCGACGATCCCGAATCTATCCGGATGCTGCCAGCCCAGATCGAAAGCGGACAGTCCGCCGAGCGACCAGCCCATGATCGCCGTATTGCTTGAGCCACTGAGCGTCCGATAATGATGATCGATAAAAGGCGCGAGTTCATCGATCACAAAGCGTGCATATGTTGTCGCTAATGCCCCGCGATGTCGATAATCGTGTTGATCGCTGAGGCCGTATTCGTTCAAGCGATCGTTTGTCGCGTGGATCGCTACAATGATAATCGGATCGATCGCGTGACGCGCGTAGAGTGCGTCCAAGATACTTTTCAATGAGAGGCCGCGCATGTCCTGCCCATCGTTGGCATACAGGACTTTATACGCCCGTTCAGGGTCGCGGGAATAATCGGGCGGCAGATAAATCTCGATCGGGCGCGTATTGTCGAGATTGAATGAGTAGAAGTCGTCGATCGTTTCGATCGTTACGGCGGAGTGAAGTGGATTAGTCATAAAGGTTGATTCAAATGCCATTGCGAGCCGCCGATCCCGCAAACAACGGGCGGGACCTTCGGGATGGCGCGGCAATCTCGTCGCTAGTCGGCTGAGATTGCTCACCTGCACTGCAACGCGCGCAGTGCGGTGCAAGTGTCGTCGCATCCTTCGACTTCCACTTCGCCGCGCCTTGCGCTCTGAGTGTTTGCTCAGGACGCTCCTCGTAATGACGGTTGAGGCGCAATGGCGGGCGGGATTATCTGCCCTTACTCGCTTCCAGAAAGAATAAAACAAAATAACCGATCAACAGAATCAACCAGCCCACAGCCTGCGTGATGTCGAGAAAACTTGACCACGAAAAAGCGAGGTTGTCTTGAATGAGTCGATTGATCGATTCCAGATTGCCTAACTTGGATTGAATCGCGCTCTTCCATTCGTCGAGATAAAACTCGTCGTAGATGATCTGATACAACTTGGCGGTATACCAATCGCCGATGAGCAGCAAGTTCTGATCGATCTTTTCAAACTCAAGCATGATGGCCAAGCGCTGCTCGATCGATTCGCGCATGATCCGCCGCGATCGATACGGCAGCAGCGATCGGCCGCCGCTCTGCAAGCGATCGTTCACCGCGCGCAGGTTGCGCTCGATCGCTTGATCGAGCATTCGGTAGCGGAGCAGCTGGTAGTTGCCGATCTTGAACAATTCGATGTCGGATTGAAAATCGCCGTCGGGCGAGATCACAATCGCGCCATCCCAATCGACGACGGTGAGTTCGCGTTCGGAATAGCGGGCTCGCGACATGACCACGTCGCTGATTTCCTGTGGATCGAAGCGTTCCCGCTGCGAGCGCAAGAAGCGTGCCAACGCCTGCCCATTGCGCTCAATAAATTCGGCGGGCGTGCCCTCGAAGTGTGCGACGAGCAGCGCGGTGTACTCTTCAGACATTTCACTGGCGCCGTGCAAATGCGATCGCAACGCAGTTTGAATGCGCGACCTAAGATGAAACGCATCACGGTTCAATACATCTGGCAGGACATAGAAACATTCGGCAACTTGAATCAAGCCATCATAGACTTGACGCCGAATCGCCACCGATACATTTTCTATTTCGATCGTTTCTGAATCCAGCGCGCGGATGACGATATCGATCGGCGTGAAGTATGGCGCGTCCTTCAATGGCCGGATCGATTCAGGCGCATTCAACGGCACGGGTGTGTCACACGGCGTCGTGAGCAGATAACAAACCTGCGCATCGATCTTGTCGGGCGGCATTACTGGCCTGCCTCAAATTTTTCGATCGCCGCGCGCCAGTGATCCGGCATCGGCAGACTGTGGTGCGCCGCGTAATCGTACGCGACGTTAATCGTTCGCCCGGTTGCCGCGATCTGGCCCGTGACTTGATCTTCCAATTGATATTGCATGCTGAAACTCGATGTGCCAATGCGATCGACCCGAGCTTTGACGACGATCGATTGCTCGAAGCGAATCGGCACTTTGAACTGGCAGGTCGCTTCAGCGATGATGAAACCAGGATCGACGGCGAATTCCTTCATGAGGTCCAGCCGGATCAAGTATTCGGTGCGCGCTTCTTCCATGTAGGTGAAGTACAGCGCATTGTTGACAATGCCGAACGAGTCAAGATCGCTGAGACGAATGTGGACCGGGATAGAGAAGCGAAAATTTTCTAATGACAAGATGGAGTGGCTTTCGTCGAAGGTGCTGCGATTAATTATACCAGTGCAGCCCGCGCATCAAAGAACATCCAGTCCGCTTGAACGTTGAGGAGAATCTGCTCGGCCAAATATTCGCCGCCCGATCAAATACGCGCCATACACCCACACCGCGCCGAAGATCACAACGACCGTCAGTAGTTCGCGCGGGGCGCGCGCATCGATCCAGTAGCCATTGTACAAATAGTAGTCGATAAAGATCGATTTCCACATCACCGAATAACTGAGCAACAGCGTCAAGCGCGATAGACCGCTGCCGGCCAACATCGCCGCGAGGACGAGCACCCACTCGACGTACCATGCTTGAAACCACGCCGCCGAAACGAGCAAATAAAACAAGAGGATGGTCAACGCAGCGCGCAGAGTCACACGCCAATCGTAACTTCGATAGGCTCGCCACATTTGATACAAGACAACTGTCGCCAGCAAGATCATCGAGGCACGGTTGACGAGTAAGCGGCTGGCGTCTAGACCGATCGAATCTTGCAGCGCGGCTTGAATGACCGACGGCAGCGAGGTTGTGTATAAAATAAATTTCCACTTAAAGCCAAAGAAATCGCCGCCTTCATAAAACGGATAGAGAGAGATAGCAATCACGGCGGCACACACGAACCCAGTGACGATCAAGAATTTGAATCGATCTCGCCACGATCGATTGTCGTGCAGGCCCAGCATCACCGCGATCGGGATCAGCACGATTGAGATGAACTTGATTGCACCGCCCGTGGCGAAGGCCAACGCTGCGATCGTATATCGACCCTGCACCAAGGCGACCGCGCCTAAAGCGATAAAGAACACCATTAAGATATCGTTGTGTCCGTTGCCCAGTGTCATATAAAGCACGAGCGGATTCAACGCGAACAAGCACACTCCTTGCAACGCGCGATCGGGATCGCGTCGCTGCAATAGCCAGCCGATCAACATCACACTGCCCGCATAGAATGCGAACAACACCCACTTAAACAGCAGGACGTTCGCTAAGACATCATCACCTGCGAGGCGTGTAACGCCGGCCGTAATCCATTCGAACAGCGGACCGTACGTTGAGGTGGTGGTTGACCAACCGACGTAAGCAAAGAAATTATCGCCACGGAACGCATTCGGCGCAGTGTAGAACGGATTGACACCGTAATGCGAAGTCAAGCGGCCGTGCGCCAAACTATCGAAGATATCCGAAGCGCCGATCGGGTACAGATGGATCAGCGCGATGCCGATCACAAGCACGATCGCCGCGAGGACCAGCCACATCGATCTCGATCGTTGATTTCGGCACAGCCAATACGCTAGACCATACAAGCCAAACGAGACGGCAACAGTTAAGACGTAGCCTGCTTGATTGATCGGCTGATCG
>JBGQGR010000394.1:0-3865 GCA_041497495.1 Anaerolineae bacterium
AGCGGGTGGAATCGCCGCGCCGGTGCCGATGAACGGTAACTCGATCACGCGTGAGCCTTTGAGGGAAGATTGTGCTCGATGAAACGCTCGCTGATGATAGGATCAAAATAATCGCTAAGCAACCAGCAATTAGTAATTCACGTTTCGCAGTGTCACACCCGCAAAGGCGGGTGTCCAGTTCTTTCGCTCTGGATTCCCGCTTTTGGTACACCCTGAGGGGTTTTACCACCGAAGGGCGCGGGAATGATAATTATCTCGCAAGGTCTGTGACTATAGGGAAGAAAGAAGGTCAACGTTAATCCGCCAGTCCTTCGATCGATTCTTGCTTGACCGTTTGCAGCGCGCTGGTCGGCGTGGGTTGATGACATTCGATCGGGTGAAGGAATTTCTCCACGATCGATTTCGTATCGATCACATTCAGTTGTTTGAACAAAAAGGCAAATCGATCTTCCAGGTCTGTGCCGATGGCGTCGCGCGTTTCGGGGGGCAGACTCCATAAATCGCGCTTGAATGGACCGATCGCTTTCTTGCGCGACTTATAAATAAATTGCTCTTCGGTGTCCGTCGACTTGCGTTCATCCGCGGCGTTCGTCTTGACCCAATCGATCATGCGTTGTCGCAGTTCAATCGGTATCGCCTTGTGCTCAAACACCAGCGTTTGAAAAGCGGTGGCTAGGTGAACTTCCACTGCCGTGCAATCAACGAATTTACTGAACGCATTTTCAGGCAGGGTGCTGGCGCCATGTTGGACTGCGCCGCCCATGTGATAAGCCTCGCGCGCTAAATGACTCAGGCGCTTCAAGACATCAAAATCGATCGCGATGTCGGCCAGCTTGCCATCCGCCATGACGACGCCGCCATGTGATGTGCCGGTCTGGATGCTGATCTTGCTCATCCCGATCGATCCACTGAGCGATTGATTGTAGCCATCCATGAATGCGCGCATTTCTTCTTCGTTCGAATTCTTGCCGCCCACTTCGCCAATCTCGCCTCCGATCGAAATGGTGACGCCTTTTGGTTCTTTCGATCGGACGAACTGAGTGAGCTGCGCGCACAATTCAAAATTGCTGCGCTGTTGCTCGGCGGTCGTCGGCTTGGACAGATCGACGAGGGTTGAAGTATCGATATCGATATTCAGGAATCCAGCGGGCACGGCTTCGGTAATCAAATCCTGAACGGCTTTCAGTTCTGATTGCGGATCAGCCGCATATTTCTTGGCATTGATCTGAAAGTGATCGCCTTGAATGAACAGCGGGCCGCGATGGCCTTCTTTGATCGCGGCGGCCAACAGCACGGCCACGTATTCGCCGGGGCGCTGATCGGTGTAGCCGATCTCGCTGCGGGCAATTTCGAAGAGCAGCGCGCCGACATTGAGTTTCCGGGCGGCGCGCAAAGTGGCTCGCGCCGTATCGTACGCCAGCATGCGAATGTTTATGGCGGGCACAGTGAACGTCTTGTCAATTTCACCGCGACCGCGAGCCATGTACAGATCGTTGATCGAGGCGGGGCGAATGCCCAGGGCTTGTGCCGTTTCCCAGATCAACCAGCGCGCCATAGCTTTTGTCTCAGCGTCGCCGAATACGGCAGCGTCGATCAAGTCGTCCACATGTTCAAGCAAATGGCGCCCGTCTTTTACGCTGACGCGATTGTCCTTTAGTTCGAGGGTGTGATGCACGGAATTGAGTAATGTGTCAAGCGGTGACATGGGTTGTGGCTCCGGTTCAATATGATCGAGAGGCTTCATTTCTAAGCATTGAATCTGTAGTGAAGTGTAATGTCGGTCAAGGAGTTTGTCAAACGAAGGCTCGCACCTTTTATTGGTGATCAACGTCATGGTGCGTGTACACATTTGGCGGCTTTATCAGTATAATAATCGGCATGCGATAGACTTCAGAAGTTGCCAATACTTCCGAAGTCTGAATAAAATGGAGGATTGTATGCGCCGCTTTCAATTGTTGATTTTGCTGGCTGTGCTAATCTCGATCGGCCTAGCTGTGCCGATCGTGCAAGCGGCCAGCACCTGCTCATTGTCCTGGGATCGATATGATGCCGACATTCAAGTCAACACCGACGGGACGTTGACCGTCACGGAAATCGAAACGATCCATTTCACCGGCTCGTGTCACAAAGGTTTCCGCATCATTCCGCAATCGCGCGGCACGACGGACAACATTGTCGTGTGGGAAGGCGATCGGCGTTATACGGCCAATGCCGCCAGCGAGTACTCATTCAGCACTTTTCATGATGACAACGGCGATATCAATTTGACTTGGTACTTTCCGTACACTTCCAACTCTACACACGTCTACAACATTCAATATACCGTCCACAATGGCTTGCTGTATTATCCGAAAGATGGTTACGATCGAATTCAGTGGAAAGCGATTCCGTCCGATCACGCTTATCCGATCTTAAACTCGAATGTGACCTTACATCTACCCGATGGCACGCCCATCCTCAACGGCGCTAGCGGCCCGCGAATCGGTGTGGCGGAGGGAAATCTGGCAATCGCGAGTGCTGGCTCTGATCGATCGACAGCGCGATTCGTGGCTACCAGTCCACTGTCACCGGGCGATGGTATTGAAATTCGCGCCGACTTTCAACATGGCGCAATCGCCGGGACTGCACCGGCCTGGCAAACACAATATGACTTCCAGGAAAAATATGGCCCGATCATTTCATTAGCCAGCTGCATCTTGGGCTTGTTGCTGATGTTGGGTGGATTGATGTGGGTATATCTGCGTTGGTATACACGTGGACGCGATCCGCTGACGGGCCTCGGCGCCGAGTATGTGACCGAACCGCCGAGCGCTCTGCCCGCGGGTGTGGTCGGCACGCTGGTCGATGAGAAAGCCGACATGCAGGACATCATCGCCACGCTGATCGATCTAGCGCGGCGGGGTGTCATCACCATGCAGGAAGAACAAACGGCGGGCTTTCTGGGCATCGGCTCGTCGCGCGACTTTGTCTTCAAGCGGGTTGACACTGCACACGAGTCGAATCTGCGCGACTATGAGCGCACTCTGCTCAATGACGTCGTACCGTCGGGCGAGCGGAAACTATCGGATTTAAAGAACAGTTTCTATACATCGATCCCGAAGATCAAAAAGGATTTGTACAAAGAAGTTGTCAAGGAAGGTTTGTTCCCGTCAAGTCCAGATTCGGTTCGATCGCGTTGGGCGGGCGCCGGCTGTGGGATCATTTTCTTAGCTATCCTCGGCGGGATTGGTGTTGGTGTGTTGTTTGCCGATACCACGGTTGGTGTGGTGTTCCCATTCATCGGGCTGGGTTTCTTTGGCCTGGTGACGATCAGCGCGAGTGCGGCCATGCCGGTTAAGACGCGCAAAGGATCGGAAGCGAAAGCCGCGTGGCTGGCCTTCAAGCGTTATCTGGAAAATATCAAGCAATACACCAAGATCGAAGAAGCGACGGCGCAGTTTGATAAGTATCTACCGTACGCGATCGCCTTCGGGATCGATCGGAGTTGGATCAATACCTTCGCGCAAGTCAACACGCCCGTACCAATTTGGTATCATCCGTATTGGTATGGTGGACCGATCGGGAGTGGCACACCGATGTCAGGTGGTGGAGTCGGCAGCATCGGCACACCATCCGTGCAGGGCATGAGCAACAGCCTTGCTGGCTCGTTGCAGAGCATGAGCACCGGACTCACATCGATGTTGAACAGCGCGGCGAGCACCTTCACTTCACATCCGAGCAGCAGTGGCGGTGGGGGTGGTGGCTGGAGCGGCGGTGGATTCTCCGGTGGTGGCGGAGGTGGCGGAGGCAGTGCGGGCTTTGGCTAGCATGACCGCCGACAATTGACGACAGGCCACAGTTGATCATTCGAAAAATATGTTGATAG
>JBGQGR010000395.1:0-3863 GCA_041497495.1 Anaerolineae bacterium
CACGATACGCGCCGATTTTTTGTAAGCCGTATTCGAGCGAATGCCCATGTCGTGCATCGCATATAAGATACGGCGATGCACCGGCTTCAAACCGTCACGCGCATCAGGCAGTGCACGCGCGACGATGACACTCATCGCATAATCGAGATACGCGCCGCGCATCTCTTGCTCGATGTCGATCGTGCGCACGTTGCCGGCGTTGTTGCCATTGCCGTTAATGCCGTTGGGATTTACGTTTTCAAGTTCTTCTGCCAAATCGATCGCTCCTCATTGCTTAACGAGCCGAAAAATCCAATGGACTTAACCCCCTAATTATACCTTGAAGCGCGCTCTTTATCCACTAAAAAAGCCCCTATTGATCGATCAATAAGGGGCATTTTTCCCGGAAAAACTGCTGGTTTTTAGGGTAACGTCGGGATCAGAATGACCTGTTGGCCTAGATTGTGGAACGCGCCGGATTCGTCCTGATAATACAAGCCGACCGCTATGGTTTTTAGAACACGATCGGCTGACACGACCAGCACATGATCATCGCGGATAATCTCGTTCGGTGACCAACGCGAGGTGGGATACCAACCATAGACAGGCGCATCGGAATCGGCTTGAGCGATGATGGCGTCAGGCGTGTCAATGACATCTCGATCACTAGCGTGCACGAACACGCTGTAATCACGATCGGGGACGGAGAGAGCCTGCCAGTACAATGTCACTTGCCAGGATTTGTTATCGATCGATCGGATCGTCCAACCGCGCAGCACGATCGATGATCCCATCGAAACGGCGGTTTGATTTTTATCGGGCACATCGTTCTCCGACGAGATCGGATGCACCGCAATCGCCACAACGTTATCACCCGCCGAAGAAAGATATACATGGCTGGGATTGTTCAAGTGTTTCTGCCACCAACCGAGATCACGATTATAGAAAGTGTGCTCAAACGTGAACAGCCTACCGTACTGATTCATTGCCTCAGCGATGTTGGCACGATTGGGTAGTAGATCGAAGTTGAGTAGGGAGTGTTCGACATCGCGTCCGTAAGCCAGCGCCCAAAACTCGCCGCCCCACGGCGCGAAGAAACCGGCAGGCGATGGTAATTTTGCATCGGCGACAAACTTCTGCGCGGCAGAAATAATATCGCGGCCGGTCGTATCGTGCGTCATGCCAGAAATAAACGGCTGATTCTGGACGATCAGGACAACACTGGTGGCAATGCCAAGCATCAAACCACCACGGCGCAATACCCTCCATCGTCCTTTAAGATTGCTTAACAAAAACACATACGCGAGCAATAGAAAAATGACTGAAATCTGTGCCAACGCCGTTATATCTTCACTGGCGTTATTCGAGCCATGGAATGTTTGATCTGCAACTGCTGCCACCAATGGTAAACACGCACCAAAAAACAATGCGAGGCCGTAGCGATATCGCCGCCGCACGATCAGCCCAATAATGCCAAATACGCCCAAAAGGGCGAATGGCCACGTCATGATACTGATCAACGCTTGCAACACCTGTTGAACTATATCAAGCCAGCCAGCTATTGTCTTAGGCCATACGACCAAACGCAGGTATGTTGCTCCGGTCATCAGCGACCAGAAACCGGTCGGCGTACTCGGATCACCCCAGATCCACGAAGCATGCTGTAACGATCGGATTAACAAATACAAGTAGGGCACAACGCCCGCAGCGAGCGCAAGACCACTCCACTTGAAAATGAAACTCCGGCTGCGGCGAACCTTGGACCACAACGCTGGCGCGGCAATCAGCAACGGCGCAGGCAAGGCCAACACAATCGCCCGATGATGCGCCACACATAGACCGCAGCAGATCGCCAAGATGTAAAGATATTAAACCTGGCGAGTCCGATCGGCTTTGAGCGCCACATATAATGCCACAATGACGATGAAATAGATCATCGAATAGACTTCAGCGTAGGAACCGAACAGCCAGTATCCCCAGCCTACTCCGAGCAAGGCCGTGGCGATGAGGGCTGAAACACGATCGCTTAACCATGCCACGATCAATATGTAGAATATCACCAGCGCGCCAATCGCCCATAGCGTAGAATAGAGGCCGGTCGCCGCCGCGGGCACGACGCCGACTAAACGCAATCCCGTAACAAATATGGCGCCAAGCAGTGAGAACAAGGGATAACCCGAACTGTGCAACGTGCCCCATTGGCTAAGCCCGTTCTGAACATTACCCACATCAGAAAAGTATGGATTGTTCGTCGCTGATATGTCTGGCTGCACCGTTGGCAAATAAGCCTGACAAGCCACAATCACGATCAACAGCACGATAATTCGATCGTCACACAACTTCGATCGCACAACACTCAACATTGAATACATCCTAGTAAAAACAGAGCGAGACCACTCTCACATTGAGAGGTCTCGCTATTATACTCTGACCATAACAAACGCCATACGTTTGGGTAGAATTTGTGTATGCCCAGACGAGCGCCGAGCTCGTCCCTACAATTCTTTCTCTGCTTCCGTAATCGCCTCTTCAAAAATCTCCAACGCTTCATCGACCAGATCCCGCGTGATGTTCAAGGCCGGCGACAAGCGGATCGAACTCTTGCCCGCGGTCAACATCAACATGCCCTTCTCAAAGCACTTCTGCATGATGTTTTCAGCATGATCGCGCGCGATAGCTTTGGTCTGCTTGTCCAGCACAAATTCAACGCCGATCATCAAGCCTTTGCCGCGCACTTCACCGATCGTCGGATGCAGCGCCTGCATCTCAGCTAACGCGCCGAGAATGTAGTTACCCAACTCAGTGGCATGATCGAGCAGATGCTCGCGCTCGATCACATCGATCGTCGCCAGCGAAGCGGCACACGCCAACGGATTGCCGCCGAAGGTGCTGCCGTGTTGGCCGGGATTCCACGTCATCACACTCTTACGCGCAATAATCGCGCCCAGCGGCAAACCTGACGCGATGCCTTTGGCCGTCGTGATAATGTCCGGTTCGACATTCCAATGCTCGATCGCCCACCACTTGCCTGTGCGTCCCACACCCGATTGGACTTCATCCGCGATCAAGAGGATGCCATAGCGGTTGCACACTTCGCGCAGTCGCGGCAGAAAACGATCGGTGGGAACCACATAGCCGCCTTCACCTTGAATCGGTTCAACTAAGATGCCCGCCACATCGCTCGGCGGAACGGCTTGGGCAAAGACCACATTCTCCAGATAATCAATTACGGCATCGCCGTAATCTTGTCCGGGCTGAGTCGCCAAGATCGGTCGATATGGATCGCAATACGGGATGTGCGTCACGCCCGGCATCATCGGCGAAAAGCCTTTGCGGTAGATCGATTTGCTGGCTGTGAAAGAGAGCGAACCCATGGTGCGGCCATGGAAGCCGCCATAAAATCCGATGAATTGATTGCGGCCCGTTGCATGCCGCGCCAACTTGATCGCTGTTTCGACCGCCTCGGTGCCAGAGTTGTTGAAGAAAACGTACGAGTCTTCCTTCATCGGGCGCAGGCTGTTGATCTTTTCACCGAGCCGGATCATGTCGGCGAAATAAAAATCGGTGCCGGACATGTGCAGAAATTTTTCGGCTTGATCTTTGATCGCCTGCACCACGGCGGGATGTGAATGGCCGGTCGAGGTCACGGCGATGCCCGCATTCATATCGATATAACGGTTGCCATCGACATCCCAAACTTCACTGCCGCGACCGCGTTCCATCACAAACGGATAGGCGCGATTGTACGATGGCGAAAGGTTAGCGTGATCACGCTTGATCCAAGATTCAGCGATGGGACCGGGTCGAACTACAATCTGTGGCAAAGTAAGTGTTGCCATCTGAGGCCTCCTGTAAATAAAACGATGTCGCTTTGTTTTTAGCCG
>JBGQGR010000396.1:0-3854 GCA_041497495.1 Anaerolineae bacterium
CAGACTGAGCAGCGTGTACGTCACCACGTTCGCGCGGTATTCCAGATCACGCAGGATGGCGGATTTATAGAAGATGCCGAGTAACTTGAAGTAACGCATATCTTAAACTCATGACAAGATGACCGGATGAAGGGATGACAAGATGATCTGGTCGACGAAGTCATCTTGTCATCATGTCATCTTGTCACCCCATCACGCTCCCACCGCTCCATACAACTTCAAGCCTCGACGCCACAGCAGCGTGAAGGCCCACAGGAACACGCCGATCCAGATCGCTTCGATGCCGAAGCCCAATGCAATCTGATCGATCGACAAGCGGCCTAAAATGATCTCGATCGGAAACGACAGCACATAACGGAACGGCAGATACGTCAGCGGGCCGATCAGCGCGATCGGGAACACGGCGATGGGAATGATCCAGCCTGACAAGAACGATCGAATCCAGAACCACAATTCGGCGATGGCGGTCGCTTGCGTAATCCAAAACGCGAACGTGCCGATGATCAACTGCACCAGAAATTCGATCAACAGCCCGCCGAAGAGAGCAACGAAGGTTAACAAGAGACTCAACAGTGAGAGATCGTATTTTGCGCCTAGCAAAATACTGGCGATGGCGATCGGCGGCAGGACGAGGATCATTTGCACCGGCTTGCTCGCCAACACGCGTGTGAAATAATGATGCACCGGATTCAGCGGCTTTAATAATTGGGCCGAGAGTGCACCTTCGCGGATGTCGTGATCCATGTCCCAGATGATCCACACGCCGGTCAGTCGGCGAAACAACGTGACCATCAAGTAATAACTGATGAAGCCCGCCGCGTCATACCCGCCGATCGATCCGCCCTGCTGCGCGGCGATCGTTAGCCAGACCATGAGCATGATCAGCGGCAGAATGCTCGACAAGATCCAAATAATGATCTGCCCGCGATACTCGATCGAGCGAGCATAGTAGGCTTTCAATAATGTGGGGTAGGTTCTTAACCAGAGCATAGTGTGATATTCTGACAAGAGAAAGAGATGAAGGGATGACAAGATGATCTCGCTAACACAGTCATCGTGTCATCTTGTTTTCTTCTGAATGATCCAAGATTCTGGATGAGTTATCATACCCACTAGCGTTCCAATTATTTCAGAATAGATTTTATACAACTCAGTTGAAACATCTCGCTGTAAATAACTACATTTCGTCGCGACTTCAAGCCAAACTTGTGTTTCGGCTGCTTCACCTTCGGCATCGGCTAATTTGCTGATGAACATTGCCGCGTATCGACGCTTGCGCCACGCCTCGGCAAGATTCGCACACACGGAACGTGAAGAGCGACGGATCTGATCAGTCAACGAGTAAGTCTCTTCCTTTGGAAAGGATTTTGACAATTCGAAAATCTTCATCGTCGCGGCCATCGCTTTTTGATAGACCTGTAAATCCGTATGGTTTTCAATCTTGGTAGCCACGCCGCCTCCATTTGCGATACACGATTAGTTCTCCAATTCATCATGTCATCGTGTCAGCTTGTCTCTCATCTGCTGAATCAATTGCCTCCAGCGATCATCTTCAACGCCAGCCACATACGGCCGATACAAGCCAACTCGATCCAACAAGCCCGCATACTTCTGGCGAAGCTTCTCCGTCACATCGCCCCACGAGCCGATAATCACAAACGTCTTCAACATCTCATCGCTGATCAACTTCGGCATTTCATCCCATTTGCCGCGCGCGGCCAAAGCGCCCAATTGCTCGCTGATCGATCCCCAGCCGTGCAGCTCTAAGACAGGCCGATACGATGGCGTCGAGGCGTAGAACGATACCTGCCTGCGCTGCGCTTCGATCTCTTGATCGTCCAATGCCACAAAGGCCATACTGGCAATCTCGATCGATCCTCTAGCCCGATCAGCCTTGCGCAAACCCGCCTCGATCGACGGCAAAATTTTTTCAGCCAGATACTTGCGCGTGTGATACGGATGCACGTGAAAGCCATCGGCGAGTTCGCCGGCCAGCTTGCACAATGGCTCGCCTACCCCTGCGATGAAGATCGGAATGTTCGGTTGATCGATCGGCTCAGGGGCGAAGAACGGATTCATCAACGTCAGTTTGTAATGCTCGCCGCGAAAATTGAGTTTCGATCCGGTCTGCCAAGAATTCCAGATCGATCGCAGCGCCTGGATGTATTCACGCAGGCGCGGCACGGGCGCGTCCCACGTCATGCCGAAACGCCGCTCAATGTGCGCTTTAACTTGCGTGCCCAATCCCAAAATGAATCGGCCGCTGGACTGGCGGGCCAGATCGAACGCGGTATGCGCGACGATCATCGGACTGCGCGCAAACGCAATCGCGATCGCTGTGCCGAACTTCACACGCGAGGTATGCTCGGCGATCAACGTCAGCGGCAGGAATGGATCGTGCTGAGTCTCGCTCGTCCAGATCGCGTCAAAGCCGATCGATTCGGCGGCTTGGGCGATTGACGGAATATCTTTCAGCGCAGTATCAAATCCAATTGAGGCATCTATTTTCATATTTGTAACGAGTAACACTTGCACCGCACTACGTGCGTTACAGTGCAGGTGTGAGTAACGAGTAAGTCGGGTTTTTACTCATTACTCGTTACTCATTATTCCTTTCGCTCACATCGTTTAACTGCTTCAACTCATCCTCACTCAACTTCAAACCGATCGCGCCTGCCAGTTCTTGCCATTGCTCGACGGTGTTCGCGCCGATAATCGCGCTGGTGATCGCTGGCTGCAGCATGACCCAAGCCAGTGCTACTTGAAGCACCGTTTTGCTATGCGCTTGTGCAACTTCATCAAGTTTATCGATGATTTGGAAGTTGTGTTCGGTAAACGCGTGACGTAGATTCCAGCCGCGTGTGCCTTCTGTCGGCACAGTGCCACGCCGATACTTGCCGCTTAACATGCCGCCTGCAATCGGCGAATACGGAATCACGCCGAGGCCATATTTCAAACACACCGTTTGAAGTTCGCGCTCGAACTCGGCGCGTTCGATCAAGTTGTAGTGCGGCTGCAAAGCGTCGTAACGCGCCAGATTATATTTGTCACTGACCCACAACGATTCCATCAAATGCCATGCCGGTAAATTGGATGCGCCGATGTAACGCACTTTGCCTGATCGAACGAGATCATCCATCGCGCGCAGGGTTTCATCGAGCGGCGTGTGCTCATCCCACGAATGTGTCTGATACAGATCGATGTAATCCGTTTGCAATCGCCGCAGTGAAGCCTCGCAAGCATCGATAATGTGTTTACGGCTCAAGCCTTGATCGTTCGGACCGTCGCCCATCTTGCCGCGCACTTTGGTGGCCAGGATGATCTGAACGCGCGGCTTCGTTTTCAACCACACGCCGATCAGTTCTTCGGCGAGGCCGGCATAACCATCAGGCGCCCAACGCGAATATACGTTAGCTGTATCGATGAAGTTGCCGCCTGCCTCGACGAACGCATCGAACACGGGCGCGGCATTTTCGCGTGGCGCAGTCCAGCCAAAATTCATGCTGCCCATGCACAGCTCGCTGACCTTCAGCCCTGTTCTGCCAAGATTTTTATAGTCCATCAAATTCTCCTTCAATCAAATGCGGAATTCGGACACCTGCACTGCATCCGTCCTGGGATGGTGCATCCGCAGGATGTACCACAGCACGGTGCAAGTGTTGCGGAGTGCGGATTTTTAGTCCCGCACTCCACATTCATAAATAGTTATTCGCCTTGTACCAGTCGTAGCATTCTTGCATCGCTTGTCGAATCGGCGTGTGCGGCAAACCGAGTTCTTTTTGCGCCTTGGATGAATCGAACCACAGGTATTCGCGCGTAAGCCGCATCTGTTCGCCGCTGATCGGCAATCGGGG
>JBGQGR010000397.1:0-3848 GCA_041497495.1 Anaerolineae bacterium
CCATCGCCCCAATGACCGACGAGCGGGAATCGGACGGTGAGACCGGGATCGATCTTATCGACGTAGCCTTCGGTCACAATTTCATGCTGGCTGATGCCGGTACCGCAGCGATAGCACCACGGCATCACATCGTGACCCTTATAAATCCAACCTTGATCGAAACACTTCTTCAAGAAACCCCAGATTTGATAATTGTTCTCATCTGAAAAAGTGAAATATGATCCGCCGGCATTGCCGACACCCAATTGGCCGACTACTTGCTCGACCGTGCCTTCGATCATTCCATCGGGCGCTTTGTATTCGATCACTTCGCTTGGATTCGATCCCAGTTTATCGCTCAGCAAGCGCAGCTGATCCGGATCATCCCAATTGACCCAGTAACCCAACCGGATCGATTGTTCAGATTGCACGGCAGCATAATTCAGCACGCGCTGCTTGCTCAAGATCACAAACGGTGCGAGGCCGTATTCTTCAATATCGCGCTTGCTCTTGAAGCCCAAATCTTTTTCAACATTCACTTCGACCCATAGACCCTGGCAGTCGAAACCATTCTGCCAGCGCTCGTTATTACCCTTCATCGCGTTGTAGCGCTGCCAAACATCTTTGTACGTGCGGCCCCAGGCGTGATGGACACCCATCGGATTGTTGGCCGTGATCGGCCCGTCCAGAAACGAGTAGCGCTTCGCTGAGGATGCGCGCAGTTGACGCAGTTTGTTGAAGGCGTCGGATTCTTTCCACCATAATAGAATCTCACGCTCTTGCGCCGGGAAATCTACTTTAGTTGAAACGGATTTAAAAGGCATTATGCTTCTCCTAACAGAAGAGCTTGTTTTTCAATTTCTGCTTCCCGCGCCCGCAACCCCGAAGCCGTCGCTCGATAACCGAACGCAACAGCCAGCCCGATGATCAGCGATGCATACCAAATCCAATGGCCGAGTCCACGATCGTATAACAGTCCGCCGGCCACCGGCCCAATACCGAAACCGATACTCATCATCACCCCAAAGACCGCTTGATATCGCCCGCGCATATCGATCGGGGCTAAGTTAGCCGCAACCGTTTGCGAGGCTGGGATGATCACCATTTCGCCCAGCGTAAAAATGATCACGGCGACTTCAAACATTACACCCGTCGCCACGAAACCAATCAATCCAAAGCCAATAGCGTAGAGCGCAGCGCCCAGCGCCAACATCCTACTGCGATCGCGTTCATCGACCCAGCGCGCGATCGGGAACTGGAACAAGACAACCAGCAGCGCATTGGACGCGAGCATCAAACCGTAATGCTCTTCCGGGATGCCATAGATGCCGCGCATGTAAACGGGAAAAGTCGTATTCATCTGGGCATACACGATGCCGATGATCCCGGACAGTGCGATGAAAACAATAAAGGGTCTGTCTTTCAAGATTTGCAGATAGCCACTCGAGCGCACTACCCCAGCATTTGATGTCTGATTTGAAGTGGTGGGCATGATTTCAGGCTTCGTCTCGCGCAAACGCGCTGCAATAATCCACGCAAAGATCAAGCTCGTCACTGCATCGGCCACAAACAATGGCAAATAAGCATCGGGCCGCAGCGATCCATCGGGCAGACGCTGAAGCGCCAACAACCCCGCCGCCACCGTCGGGCCAAGCGCCACACCCGCATTGTGCGCAACGCGCATCAAGCCGAACGCTGCCCCGCGCCGATTAGGCGGAACGAGATCGGTGATCGTTGCCGCTGAAGCGGGCTGAAACATCGGCACGGTCAAACCGAACAACACAATATCGATCAGTAATAGCGGAATACTCGGCGCCAGTGCCATGCCCAGGCTGAAGGTCGCTTCGGTGCATAACGAAAAAACCATGATGCCCTTGCGGCCAAACCGATCGGTCAGGTGACCGCCCAACGGCCCGCCGATCAAGCCGCCGACGACAAAGAGCGAGCCGAGCAAGCCGGCTTCGGCCAAAGTGAAGTGGAACTTCTGCGTGAAATACAACGTGAAGATCGGAAAGACCATCGAGCCGCCGAACGAGTTGATGAGTGCACCACCGACCATCGTCCAGATCGATTCGGGATATTCCCGGCGCGCATGATACAGACGGCGCGAGATTTGTTTATATCGACGTGTAATGACGTTCATTATTTTCAACCGCTATTCAATGACGACTTCCAGCCGTTTATTGATCTTGCCCTTGCTCTTGTAATCCGCGATACGGATGTGCCCGACTTCACTGGTATTCGCCACGTGCGTGCCGCCATCGGCTTGTAGATCGAGGCCGACGATCTCGACTGTGCGGATTTCAGTGATCCCTTCCGGCAGCAGATTGATCTTCGTGCGGATGAGATCGGGAATCTGGAAGGCCCTGTCGCGCGGCAAAATTTTCACGCGCGTCGGTCGAGCATTGGCGATCTCGACGTTAATCTTCGCCTCGATCTCTTTGACAAATTCCTGCCGCATCGTCTCGAACTCGAAATCCATCCGGCCTTTCAACGGTTCCATATTGCCGCCCGTCACCGATGCGCCATAATCGCGAAAGATCACGCCGCACAAAATGTGCATCGCCGTGTGCGTGCGCATCAACTGATAGCGCCGCCCCCAATCGATCGAGCCATGTACTTTCGATCCGATAGCAGGCGGCTCGCGATCGAGTTCGTGCCAAATATCTGATCCTTGTTTGCTGCTTTTGACAACAGCCCACTTCTGATCGTCCATCGACAGCCAGCCGAGATCATTCGGTTGGCCGCCGCCACCCGGATAGAGCGCCGTTCGATCGAGCGCAACTTTGCTGCCATCAACCGCCGTGACAGTCGCGTCGAATTCTTTGAGATATGCATCGGTGTGATAAAGAGCGTCAGTCATCTTGAACCTCGTACAAAGTAATAAGTAACAAGTAACGCGTAAAATGATTCTTCCAAAACAAAACAGCCCCCGTCCAACAAAGGGACGAGAGCCGATCACTCTCGCGGTACCACCCCGCTTCTCGATCAAGAGATCGAGCGCTCATCGACGATACATCGATCGCCGCGTCAGGTTAACGGTTGACGACTCCGGGCAGGCTTACTCATTTATTTACCGCAGAGATCGCAGAGGGCGCAGAGAAATTTTTGTTTAAGTCTGCTAACTCAGCGCACTCCGCGGTGAGATGGTTTTTCAGCCGCCGACTCCGGAAGGATCTTCAACCTCGCGCTCGCTCACGACTTTCACTCTCTCGTGATCGCTGCTGCGCCGCTGGAGGCTTACTCGTTTCCATCACAGTCGATGCGGCGATTATGCCACATCGATCAATCAGTGTCAAGAAGTTTGACGAATGTCATTGCGAGCAACACTTGCACCGCGCTGCGGTGCAGTGCAGGTGAGCGAAACAATCTCAACTCCAGCGAGCTGGGATTGCTGCCCATGCCCCGCGCGCAGTGCGCTCGGGTGGGCCGCTAGGTGTCGGCGCAGAATTATGCGCCTCGCAATGACGCCAATGAACTAATGGCCCAAAACTTTGACACTTTCTTCACGCGGATGCTGCACCAATCGATTCGACTTGAAGCGTGCGATCTGCTTGCGCACCGCGTCGCGCAGTGAACGCATGCGATCATCTTTCGACTTCCACTCGCCCGACAGTTGATTGATCACCAGCGTGCTGTCGCCGCGAATCTCGATCGAGAATTCCTGTGGCAATCGATCAGCGCGTTCAATCTGACTTTGCAGATCGTCGAGCGCCTGCATCAACGTGTTGTATTCAGCCTCGTTGCTGGTTGTGTTGTCGCCAAAGTTAAGACGCGTAATCTGCCAACCTTGCGACGCCTGGCGGCCCACCGACGCTTCGGGTCGGGTATGGGCTGGTTTCTTAAATTTCGTTGTCGGTTGAAGATCA
>JBGQGR010000398.1:0-3843 GCA_041497495.1 Anaerolineae bacterium
CAGATCTCTGGTGAAGTTTCCTGACGAGATCACCTTTGAAGTGATAATGCTCCGGCCATTGATCGCTACCTCACCTCGATGTAGATTCATTATTGAAATGATCATTGTCCTTCTCCCGATTTGCTAATCGGTAGAGGGCAAGGCATCGCGGACGGAATCGATCACGACAAGGGTGAGGCGTCGTTATTTCAGCTGCCCGACGATCTGATTGAGTTCTTTGACCAGCTCATCTTCCCAACGATAATGCTCCGGCCATTGATCGCCCATTTGATGTGCCCACGCGATCGGCATCGGCGGACGCAATCTCCACACGCTGCCAACTGAATAGAACATGTAGATGTCCCACGCGATGACATCGTGCTGGCCTAATCTCTGCGCGATGGCTTTGCCCACCCATCGATCCGGATCGTAGAAATGTTGGACGCGATCATCTTCGATCGATTGGGCGGCGACGATGACCGTGCTCTCGGTGTCTGAATCGATCATTTTGATCCACACGAAGTTGAGGCTGATGTCGAGATCAGTGTGTTCGCGAAGAAGAATGTCGGCCGCTGCACGAGCGCCGAAGAGACACGGGTTTCAAGTCGGCGAGACGATGGCGAGGAAACGGAGTTTGCCTTTGTCGGCGTTGAAGCGCCGCTTGAGGGGATCGATCGAGTTTGCGAGTGAGATGACTTTCATGGTTGCTCGATTCAGCCGTCATTGCGAGGAGCGCTCGCAATGACGTGCTAACGAAACATCGCATCAAACTCACTGAGCAGCGACACCAACCCTGATGCTTCGGGCACACCGTCGAATTCACGCACGGCCTGCGCGCCGACGCTGCTGCTCTTGGGAAAATGTCCGTGCTCGGCGATGATGCTGTTCACACGCGGAATGAAAATGAATTGCAGCCATTGGCCAAACCCCATTGTATCCATGCCGAACGCTTGCTGAAAATTATATTGTTCAGGCCGCAACAGTTCGGCTTGCCAAAAACCGATCGACCTCATCTCGGCTTCGATCGTATCGATTGCTGCTTTAGCGGTTGGATGCGCTGGCTTCAAGCCTGCTCCATCGCTCCCGCTTCGATCTTCTCGACGACGCCGCGCAGTACATCATACGGCTGTGCGCCGGACACCAGATATTTTTTGTTGAACACCAGCGCAGGCACACCATTTAAGCCAAACATGTGAGCTTCCTCGATATCTTGATCGACATGCATTTCGTATTTGGGATCGTCTAACGCCGCCAGGAAAATATTTTTCTCCAGCCCGATCGATCTTGCAATCTCACTGAGCACCTGCCGGTTGTCGATCGATTTGGCTTCCAGCCAGTACGCGCGAAAGACAGCGCCGTGATAAAGGTCGCCCATATTCTGCGCTTCGGCATACTTCGCGCCGATGAGGGCCGATCGAGATGGAATACCTATCGGGCCGCGGTTGATCTCTAAACTGTACGCCTCGCGCGCCATCTGATTAAATCGCGGCTGAGTCGCTTCGATCCGCGATCGATATTGCGGCGGCATCGGCGGTGAGCCTTTGGGACGCAGCTCGAACGATCGCCAAGTGACCGAAACGCCTCTGGATTCTTTCAACTTCTCCAAACTGGAGGAGACTAAAAAGCACCACGGTCAAACAAAGTCAGACCAGACATCAATGTGTACAATCACGCGCAAACTCCAGCTGCCGCCAATGATTTCGTAACGCTATTGTACCATTTGCCAAATGGACAAGTCGCCCGCGATACTGTAAAATCATGAATCAAAGCCGCTGTAGACGTTTACCCTGCAAGTTAGCGCGCAGCCGGTGCCGTTCTCAATCCAATATTCATGAGACCAACCACGATTGCCATTGATGGGCCGGCCGCGTCCGGCAAGAGCACACTGGGCGCGGCACTGGCGCAGCACTTGGGTTATTTGTATTTCGATACGGGCGTGATGTATCGCGCCGTGACGTGGGCGGCGCTGCAGCGCCAGATCGATATCGAGGATGAGCTCGCTGTTACCCGCTTGGCTGAAGCGGTCTCGATCGATGTGCGGTCGCCATCGAAAGCCGATGGACGACAGTATGATGTGATCTGCGATGGCGAAGATGTGACGTGGGCGATCCGTGAGCCGCGCGTCGATCAATATGTGTCGCCTGTTTCTGTTTATCCCGGCGTCCGATCGGCCATGACGGCCCAACAGCGGCGCATCGGTTTACAGGGCAAAGTGATCATGGTCGGGCGCGACATCGGCACGGTCGTTTTGCCCGAAGCCCAGCTTAAGATTTATTTGGATGCCACCGTCGAAGAGCGTGCACATCGACGTTATCATGAAGTTCAAGCGCGCGGCAATCACTCCCAAACATTCGATGAGATTCTGGCTGCGATGAAGCGCCGCGACGCGATCGATAGTGGTCGGGCTACTGCGCCGCTCAAGCCTGCACCCGATGCGGTCATCATCGATTCGACGAATATGGATGTCCCGCATGTGATCGCCGCTGTTGAGAAATTGATTAACGGACAATGAACAATCCTGTAGCATCCTGAGCGGAGCAGCGAACTTGAAGAGATCGATGCGTGGTCGATGGACGTGGTCTAGTTTAAGATGAACAGAACTTCAAAAATGATTGAATCATCTCAGACAAAAATAAAAAATCAAAAATTAGCGATCGGCAATCCTTTCACCAACTACAAGCCTCGCCTGCGACGACGCCTGTTGACTTTCGGCCTGCACATGGCGATGAAGTTGCTGTTGCGCATTGAAACTGTTGGCTGGGAAAATGTCCCATCAAGCGGCGGCATGATCTTGATGATCAACCATATCGCCTTCCTCGATCCGGTGTTGCTGACCGGACTGTTTCCGCGCCCGATTATCTCCATGGCGAAAGCGGAAGCACTCGATGAGAAGATCGTTGGCCCGTTGATCAAGTCCTTCGATGCGTTCCCGGTCAATCGCGGCACAGGCGATCGGCAGGCGCTGCGCACGGCGTTTGATGTGTTGGCGGCCGGACTGCCCTTGCTCATCGCGCCTGAAGGCCATCGCAGCGAATCGGTCACACTCGGTGAAGCGCATGAAGGCATTGCGTTTATCGCCAGTCGGGCCAAAGTTCCGGTCGTGCCGGTCGGCATCAGCGGCACCGATCAATTCAAACACAACTTCAGGCGCTGGCGGCGCACACCTGCGATCTATCGCTTCGGCAAACCATTCATATTGGACGCGGGCGATGAACGCGCCAGCAGCGAAGTCTTAAAGCACATGACCGACGAAGCGATGTATCAGTTGGCGGTATTGCTTCCACCGGAACAGCGCGGCATCTATTCAAATGTCGAGGCGGCGACCATGAAGTATGTGCGATTCTTAAAAGGATAGAAATTAGAGGACAGAAGTCAGGAGCCAGAAGATGGCAACGCCGCGAACACCTGCCAAGAGCTGCAGTATCGATTCCAGCGAACATTGCTGAAGGCTTTAAGAAACAAACCAAAGCCGAGAAGGCGCGTTTCATGAACATCGCTCAAGGCTCGCTTGAAGAATGCCGATATTATTTGATCTTGAGTCGTGATCTTCAATATGGCGACCCGACTAAATTGTTTGTCCAGCTTGAAGAAATCGGCCGCATGTTAGAAGCAGACCGAGCAGCGATTCTGAGGTCAAGAATATAGAAGTTAGAATTCAGGAGCCAGAAGAGTAAAGCTATCGTTTTCTTCTAAATTCTGACTTCTGTCTCCTAATCTTCTATCGAGAAGCAGTTATGGATATCAATCACCCCGGCGGCCTCGTCGCTGCAATCGAACCCGGCTCATTCGCCGCTGAAATGAAATTACGCATCGGCGATGTCGTCATCGAAGTCAACGGCCATCCGGTCGAAGACGTGATCGATG
>JBGQGR010000399.1:0-3837 GCA_041497495.1 Anaerolineae bacterium
ACAGAACCCGCTCCGGATGCTTGACCAGCTGATCGCGCAGACTGATCGATTTCATGCCGCCCGCATAGCCGGAGAAGTTGTAATAGAACTTATCGGACGCGCGGTTGCCGCTGACTTCAATCTTTTCGGCGTTGACGATGATCACAAAATCGCCATTGTCCATCCAGGGCGTAAAGCTCGCTTTATGCTTGCCGCGCAGCACCGCCGCGATCTTTGAGGACAAGCGTCCCAAGTTCTGCCCCTGAGCATCGACAAGGTACCATTTACGCTGGATGTCGCTGGGTTTAAGAGTATACGTTCTCACTTTAGAAACCTCGCTCGCTTCAATAATTCACTCGGGTTAAACACAACCCGTTCGGTGCAACTGCCGGTCCGGCGCGCTTCGGATCAGCCGCGGCCAACACTTCGGCAAATTCCTCAATCGACATTTCACCGCGCCCTACGAACAACAACGTTCCGACAATGCGCCGCACCATTCGATACAAGAATCCATTCGCTTGCAGCTCGATCGAGAGGTGCGATCCATCCGCGGCCACTTCGGCCCGCAGCATATTTCGCGTCGTCGATTCACCGGCGGTCGGTTGACCAAATGCCGCAAAATCGTGGCCACCTATTAACTGCGCGGCTGCGCGCTGCATCATCGGCACATCCAACTGATGCGATACCTGTAAGGCGTAGCGGCGCTTTAGAGGCTGCCGTATAGCCGATCGATAAATGCTATACCGATATTCGCGGCTGACCGCATCGAAACGCGGCTGGAAATGATCTAACGCTTGTTCAAGTTCAAGGATGGCAAGATCATCAGGCAGAACAGCGTTCAGTGCGCGCTGTAGATCAGTCAAGCGGTGCTGCCAATTAACATCGAACGCAATGACTTGGCCGGAAGCATGCACGCCCGCATCGGTTCGACCTGCGCCTATCACCGAACCCGCTTGCTCGATCCGCGCCAGCGCTTCTTCAAGTTTGCCTTGAATCGTCGGCTCGAAGTTTGGTCCCTGGCGCTGGAAACCGTGGTAATCTGTTCCATCGTAGGCAACCACGGCTTTGATGCGCATACTCATTCAGATCGGCGACTTACTTCTTCTTGTCCGACTTCTTGTCTTTCTGCTTGTCGTCAGTCTTTTTGACTTTCTTGTCTGGCTTAGCTTCTTCAACTTCGCCGTCGATGACTAGCTCCAGCTGCACCATCTCTGCGGCATCACCATGGCGCGGGCCCAGCTTGTAGACACGGGTATAACCACCGCTGCGCTCCAATAATTTCGGGGCGAGCTCGTCAAACAATTTCTTGACGATCGCATTGCCATACAATTGTGCGGCAACTAAGCGGCGCGCATTCATCACCTTGATCGGATCGTCCGCGACGATGCTGCGCCTGGCAGTCGTGATCAACTTCTCGGCCAGGCCGCGAATCGCTGCGGCTTTCGCCTGCGTCGTTTGAATCGCGCCGTGGCGGAATAGTTCGGTAACTAAGCCGCGGCGCAGGGCCAGCCGCTGCGCAGTGTTTCGATTGAGTTGTTTACCTGCTAAACGATGTCGCATGTCCTGGAATCCTTTTACTCTTCGACTTCGTCGGTCTCGGTCGGCAAACTCGCGACCAAACTATCCGGCAGATCGCCGACCTTCATGAGGTTTTTGGCGATCAGTTTCTCGCGCAGTTCGGACAGCGATTTCGCGCCAAAGTTGCGAATGGTCAGCATGGCTTCTTCGCCACGGCCGAGCATTTCCAGCACTTCACCGACATTGGTGATGCCAGTGCGCTTCAGCGAATTGAAGACGCGGACCGATAAATCCAGCTGCTCGATCGGGGTTTCGTAGATCTCTTGCGGGATCGACGATGTCGATTGAGCAGGCTCTTCCATTCGGACTTCTTCGGTGACACCGGAGACCAACTGGAAGTGCTGCATCAAAATTTTCGCCGCTTGGCTCAAAGCCTCTTGGGGCCTGAGCGTTCCATCGGTCCAAATCTCGATCAACAATTTATCGTAGTTGGTCATCTGACCGACGCGCGCGCGTTCCACATCATAGTTACAGCGGCGCACCGGACTAAAGATCGCGTCCACCGGCAATTCTCCAATCGGCAACCGGCCGCGTTCATCGGACGGACTATAACCGCGGCCCGGCTCAACGGTCAGTTCCATTTCCAGTCGAGCTTTGTCACTATCGACCGTAAAGAGATACAGATCGGGATTGATGATTTCGACTTCCGGCGGGCACTGAATATCCGCGGCGGTCACGATGCCTTCACCGCGCACTTCCAGGCGCAGGCGTACTGGTTCTTCGCCGTGCAGCTTCACGCGCAGCTGTTTGATTTGCAAAATCACCAGCGTCATATCCTCGCGCACATGCGGAATGTCTGAGAATTCATGATGGACATCGCTCAGGCGCACCGAGGTTACCGCTGCACCATCCAAACTGCTCAACAACACCCGGCGCAAGGCATTGCCGAGTGTAATACCATAACCGCGCTCCAACGGACCGATGATATATCGGCCGTAGTTCTTGGACGTGGCATCGGTTTCGATCTTGGGTAAGACCATGCTAATGCTTGACAAGTAATCCTCCTCGGATCACGACTGAACCATTTGGCCTACCGCTCAGCCGCACCAAGCGGACGATCGATCCGATCGCCCTTTCATTTTAGTGATATGCTTTAGCGCGAGTAGTACTCGACGATCAACTGCTCATTGAGCGACTGATCGATTTCTTCGCGCAGCGGCAGATTGAGCACCTTCCCGCCGAATTGGCTGGGCTCAACACTCAGCCACTTGGGCGCAGTGTAATCTTCCATCGCTTTCGGCAGCTCCTTGAAGTAATTGTCGGTGCGGCTGCCCGCATGCACCCCAATCACATCGCCGGCCTGCGTCAAATACGACGGCACATCGGTGCGCCGGCCGTTCACATCGAAGTGACCGTGCTGTACCAACTGACGTGCTTGTGCACGCGAGGTGGCAAAGCCCATCCGGTACACGACATTATCCAAGCGGCTTTCGAGCAGCGTTAACAACATCGCGCCGGTCAAGCCCTTGCTGCGCTGAGCAATATGGAAATAGCGGCGGAACTGCTTTTCCAACACGCCGTAAATGCGGCGCGCCTTCTGCTTCTCGCGCAATTGATTTAGATAGTCTGTTGACCGACCGCGCTTGAACTGTCCAGTCTTGCCATGCTGACCCGGCGCGTAGCCGCGTCGTTCGATGGCACACTTGGGTGACATGCAGCGTGCACCCTTCAGGAACAGTTTCTCGCCTTCGCGTCGGCACAGTTTACACACAGGCCCAATTGTTCTTGCCATGCTTCTTCCTGTCGCCTTTCTCTAAGAATTTTTCTTCATGCGCCGCGCATGAAGCTGCTCGCCTTGAAAAAACAAACTTGCACTTCGCCGTGCGGCTTAAACCGCGCACACGCCACCCTTCAACTATACACGGCGCTTCTTCGGCGGGCGGCAGCCATTATGCGGAATCGGCGTCACGTCGGTGATCGATCGGACCCGCAGGCCGGTCGCCTGCAAAGCGCGAATCGCCGCCTCGCGGCCGGGGCCAGGCCCCTTCACAAACACATCCACTTCCAGCACACCCAGATCGACCGCGGTCTTGGCCGCATTCGTGCCAGCCAATCGAGCAGCGTACGGCGTGCTCTTGCGACTGCCCTTGAAGCCGGCTTGGCCAGCGCTGCTCCACGCCAGCGCATTGCCCGTCGTATCGGTGATTGTCACGATCGTATTGTTGAAGCTCGAATGGATATGAGCATGACCGTGCGACGACACACGCTTTTGCTTCTTGGCAGGTGATGTCCGTTTAACGCGTTGACTTCGACCCATGAACGTTCTCCTCACTCATCGGA
>JBGQGR010000400.1:0-3831 GCA_041497495.1 Anaerolineae bacterium
CTGCTATTGATCATTGTGTTGATCGTGTTAGCGCGCCGCCGACGCCAACAGCGGCACATCCAATCGACCGAACCGATCAGTCCGGTGATGCCGCCCATAACAGCTGCCGCCAGCTTGGAATTCATCGATTCGGCCGGCAAAGTGCTTGCGATCCATTTGGACAAGCCCGCCTTGACGCTGGGCCGTGGGGGTAACAGCGACATTATTCTGCCGAATTCGCTGCCCGGCTTCGATACCGTGTCACACCAGCACGCGCGCATCAGCCGCGATCAAGACGGCTACAACATCCATGACCTCGAATCGCAGAACGGCCTCAAAGTGAATGGCCGGCATACGAACTATAATTTACTGGAAGACGGCGATCGAATTTCTTTCGGCTCGGTCGAAGCAGTTTTTCGAGACAAGAAATAGTTCTGACTCGAGCGCCACAGAGCGATCCAAGTTTTTCTCTGCGGGCTTAACGCATCTGTGGTGAAAAAGGACAGTACATGAAGTGCACCAACTGCGGCACCCAAAATACAGATGACGCCAAGCATTGTCGACGCTGCGGGGCAGTGCTGCCGCTGGCGGCCGATGTCACGCAGCCGGCCTTCCCCGGCGATCTCAATCGCACACAGCCCTTGAACAGCGAAGCCGACGCCACCGCCACTCGTCCGCTGAAAGATTCAAGCGGCACACAGCTGCCCGTCGTGAAACCAATTGACAAAGATGCTACCCGCCCGCTGCCCCGCGCCAAAATGTTTATTGAGCCACTGCCGGAGCGCGCCATCCTCTCTAACGATCAATATAAGATCGGCAGCCTCATTGACGAAACGCCGATGCTGAATACGTACACTGCCATCAGCCGCCGCGCGATGGTCGAATGCCAGAACTGCGGCTGGACGCGCAATCAGTTTGGCGATCAACATTGCAAGAACTGTGGCACGAGTTTGGCTAACCTTGAACCGCACTTTCCGCTGTTCCGCGTCAAAGAGACAATCGCGCCGGATGCCATCGCGCCGGAACGCAAGATCGCGGAGATGAATTTGCAGCATGCCGGTGTCCTGCTGCCGATCGAAACGTTCAACGATACAGTGTTCGGTACGCGGCGCAGCTACGTCGTGCTGCCAGAGCCATCGCCTTTCACCGGCATCCAACTGCCCTCGCCGCCTGAATCGACAGATGTCGTCAATTGGGGCTTGCAATTGGCCGATGCGCTGGCATTCCTGCACAAGCATAACATTGCGTTGGGCGCGGCTGATCTGGAACACATCTCAATCGGCGGGCATACCGCGCGTTGGTTTAACTTCGACGCGGCACACGTTAACGACAGCAGTTCGCGCGGCGCGAAACAATACACGGATGATGTCGTCAATCTGGCCGCCGGCTTGTTCACGCTGCTGACCGGTCGATCTTACTCACCTAAAGTGCAAGTCTCACCACCAGGCTTGTCTGATACTTTTCAACAAGTGTTCACCGGCAGAATTACCACGGCGGCGCAGTTAGCCGATCAGCTGCGCGACGCGATCCAGGAAATCCGGCGGCCCAACAGTTACGATCTGCGCGTCGGTCGCTTGAGCGATGTCGGTCAGATGCGCCAGATCAATGAAGACAGTCTGCTCACTTTAGAGGCCGGTCTGGTCCACCGATCGATCAGCTCGCCGATCGGGTTATACGTCGTCGCCGATGGCATGGGCGGCCAAACAGCGGGCGATGCCGCCAGCGGCCTGGCCGTGGATACGTTGGCGCAACAAGCGGCTGAAAGTTTGATGCTGCCCACACTCAAAACAACTCCGACTCAAGTCGATATTGATGCGTGGCTGCGGGCAGCGATTGCGCAGGCCAACACGGCAGTCTATCAACAACGCACCGCCGCCGACAATAACATGGGCACCACGTTGGTGATGGCGGTCGTGGCGAATGGCGAAGCTCATGTGGCGCATCTGGGCGACAGCCGCGCGTATGTGATCAATGAAACGGGCATCAAACAAATCACGATCGATCATTCATTGGTCCAGCGCCTGATCGATACGAAACAACTCACGCCGGAAGAAGCCAAAACGTATCCGCAGCGCAACGTGATCTACAAGAACCTCGGCGATCGGCCTACCGTCGAACCGGATATTCAGCGCGTTGCACTGCAACCCGGCGATCGATTGTTGTTGTGCTCAGACGGTCTCAGCGGCTATGTGGACGATCAAAAGATTCACCAGATTGTCGTGACCGCGCATTCACCACAGGAAGCCTGCCGCAAACTGATCGACGCGGCGAATGCCAACGGCGGGCCGGACAACATCACGGTCATCCTCATTCAGTTGGAAACTCTGCAATGACCGCCGGGCCGCTTGGCACTTCAACCGTTCAACGCCGGCGACGGGTATGCACGGTCTGCAACACCTTCAACGAACCCGGCGCGCGCTTCTGCGATCACTGCGGCGCACCTCTGCCCAACTCGATCGGTTCGATCTGCCCCACCTGCCGCACACTGAACTTGCTCGGCGATCCGTTCTGCGAGCAATGCGGCACCGCTTTAACCCACATCTCATACTTGATCGTCACTAATAGCGGCCAGCGCGTGAATTTATTTCATAGCGATGAAAACTCGATCGTGATCGGTCGATCTGAACCACTCAGCGGCGTCGCGCCTGACATCGATCTCAACTCATTTGGGGCCGAAGCCGCCGGAGTGTCGCGGCGGCACGCGCGGCTCACTCGCCGCGCCGATCAAATTATGATCGAAGACCTCAACAGCATCAATCTCACCTACATCAACAACCAGCGCCTGACGCCCGATCGGCCGCAGTTGCTGAACGACGGTGACTTGCTGCATCTCGGTCGATTGTTGTTGACGTTTAGAGCGTGATGCGTATTGCGTGGTGCGTGATTTTTTTCTGAAGCTAATAAGTCTTTTGCGTCATTGCGAGCCGCGCAGCGGCGACACTTGCACCGCAATGCGAAGCAATCTCTACCATATCGTGACCTAACCGAAAACCCGAGGTAAGACTTATGACTGTTCCTGAATACCAAACCTTCATGCTCCCTTTACTCAAACTCGCCAGCGATCAACAGGAGCATAGTTTAACTGAGGCATATAATGTAATGGCTCAGCAATTCAATATCTCCGATATAGAACGTAATGAACTGCTCCCCAGTGGAAGGCAATCCCGCTTCGATAACCGAGTTGGCTGGGCACGAACCTACTTGAAGAAGGCCGAGTTGATTGTAAGCACAGGCCGAGGCAAGTTTCGGATTACCAAGCGCGGGCTTGATGCACTAAAAAGCAAACCCAATAAGATCGACCGAGAATTCCTAAGACAATATCCAGAATTCAAAGAATTCCAAGCACGGCAAAACAATCCACAAGATAATGAAGAAGAAGTGGAAGTTCACGACAAGACACCCGATGAGGTTCTAGATTCAGCTTACCAACTGCTCCGCCGTACTCTGGCACAAGATTTACTTGATCGAATCAAGACCAACTCGCCTAAATTCTTTGAAAACCTTGTAGTAGATTTGTTAGTGGCGATGGGTTACGGCGGATCGAGGAACGATGCAGGTGAAATTGTCGGCAAAAGCGGGGATGAAGGTATTGATGGAGTCATCAAAGAAGATAAACTTGGTTTAGATGTGGTTTACATTCAAGCTAAGCGCTGGGAAGGAACTGTCGGACGTCCCACTGTTCAAGCCTTTGCTGGCAGCCTTGATGGTCGTCGGGCCCGGAAAGGTGTAATGATTACCACTTCGCAGTTTTCGCAAGATGCCAAAGACTATGTCGGGCAAATCGAAAAGAAAATCGTGTTGATCGATGGCGAAGAGCTGGCTCAATTAATGATTGATCATAGCATCGGCGTC
>JBGQGR010000401.1:0-3817 GCA_041497495.1 Anaerolineae bacterium
CGCGAACAGCGCAGCGATGAGTCCGGCCAACGGTAACAGCAAGAAGGGCGAATACCCGGCCGGGATGTGCCAATCTTGACACATGATCGCCATCGCATAAGCGCCCACGCCGAAGTAAGCCGCGTGCCCAAGTGCAATGTATCCGGTGTACCCCGAAAAAATATTCCAAGCGGTCGTGGCCGTGGCATATAACAAAGTGAAGACTGCAATTGTAGTAGTGGCCGGATTCGAGAACACTTGCGGAAAAGCGATGCAAACGGCCAGCAGAGCAAGCAGCCCGATAAGCTTTAAGGTTCTCATTGCTTCCGTCCTTCAATCTGTCCAAACAGACCGCGTGGACGAACAACCAAAACAACAACTAAGAGCATGAAGAAAACGGTAGTGGCCCAGACCGGCGACCAGACCAGCGCGGTCACATCCTCGATAACCAACATGCCCAACGAGGCAATCAATGCGCCGCGCAGACTGCCCAAGCCACCGAAGATGATGATCACCAGCAACCGCGAGATTAGATCGTAGTGACTATTCGGATTGAAAGCATTCGTCGCGCCATAAGCCATACCGCCAGCCGCCGCCAGTGCTACACCTACACCAAAGGTAATGGACGAAACTCTGTCGACGTCGATGCCGATCAATTGAGCCGCGGTGCGGTTTTGCATCGAAGCGCGCAGGCTGTAACCGAATTTCGTGCGATACAACAGCAAGTACAAACCCGCTAGTAACACGACACTTAGAATGAAGCCGTAGACGTAGATATGCGCCAGATAGAAATCGCCAATCTGGAATGAGGTGTCGACATACGGCGCTTGCAGCTTGACGATGTTTGAAGTAAAGGCCAAGCCCAGCGCCCCTTCGATGACCAACGCGATGGCAAACGTAACCAAGATCGAGAGAATGGTCCGATCGCGCTTGAGCGGGCGGATGAAAGCCCTTTCGAGCAGGACACCGAACAGAAACATGACCGGCATCGTAATGAGCAGGCCGAGAAAAAGATCGATGTGAAAGTTCTGCTGGAGGACATAGCTCAGGTAGGCACCCAATATAACGAGCGCCCCTTGCCCTACATTGATGATGTCCATCACACCAAAAATGAGCGTGAGACCGGAAGCCATTAAAGCGTAAACGCCGCCGGTCAGGATGCCGGTGATAATGCCGTTGACAATCAATTGCATAACTGTGCTCCCTCGAGGCAAGGGCTGAATTGCCCGTTAGGATCGATCGGTATGCTGATCGACGCTGACGTTAAAGATCGTTTCACGTTTGGTGGTGTAGAGGCGATCACACTGGATCACCCCTACACACTTAAAACGCTGATCGATTTACGGCCAATTCGGTTTCGGATATACCGGCGCCGCAGCGGCGGCAGAAGCTGGAAACACTGGAATGTATTTGCCTCCCTGCCATTGGAACAAGAAAGCCTTGATCACAATGTTTTGGCCTACATCGTCGAATTGGACTGGTCCTTGGACGCTGTCAAAGGTCGCGCCCGAGTGGAGTTCGGCGATGATCTTGGCATTATCAAGGCTTTGGAGTTTCTCTACAACTTGCTGCACAACTTGCCCGACGGAATAACCTTCGGCCACATCGCCATTGATACCATCTGCGGTGCCGCCGAACTTGGCGAGATACGCCTGCACAAACTCAGCATTGCCGGGAATGGGCGCGCTCGCATACCACGGATTCGCAACCATGATCCCTTCGGCCGAAGTTGCCCCACCTACTGCGGTGAGAAAGTCGTTGCCCAGGTCAGGCCCGTTTGTCGCAATCATCGCTTTGGGATTGTAATGCTGCTGCTTGAAGCGCTGGACGAAAGCTGACAGATCGGGCAGGAACGTACCGGCAATCACCACATCGGCTTTCGACGCTATGATCTTGTCGGCGATGGGATTAAAGTCAGTTGCCTCAGCGGGATAGACTTGATAGGAAGCGGTAGTGATGCCGCCCTTTTCCAGCAAGTCTTTAGCCCGATCGATTTGCGGCTGCGTAAAGGGATCATCTTCGGTTGCATACGCGACTGATTTTGGCCGCTGATCGGCCGGCAAGTCTAGCAGATACTGAGCGAAGCCGTCCAGATTGGTAAGAATAGGCAGCGACACATCGAAAACATTTTTCAAGCCGCGATTGAAGACCGACGGCGCGCCGCCGGCACCTTCCACTAAAGCGTAACCATAGCGATCGGCCACGACTGAGGCCGGTTTGGTGAGCAGCGATGAAAATGGCCCGAAGACCAAATCCACTTTATCCACGGTGATCAGCTTCTGATAGTTGGTCTGAACCTGATCGGGACTGCTGGCATCCGAGACGATATTCAGCTCGACTTGACGACCAAGCAATCCGCCGTTTTTATTCACCTGTTCAGCCCAGAGTTCGTAGCCTTGCTTAAAGGCGAGACCATCGGCCGAGAAATCGCCCGACAACGAAAGTGAGATGCCGATCTTAATTGGCGGCAAAGCCGTCGGGGCCGCAGTGGGCGCGGGCGGGAGAGGCGTGCTCGTCGGCGGAACTGCAACGGGGGCCGCCGTCGGCGGAGCTGCAATAGGGGTAGCGGCGGGCGCGCAGGCGCTCACCACCAGTGCGATCAACACTGAGTAAATTGCTATGCGTTTAAACATTTTCTCCTCCTGAAGGATTCATCAATATGGACTAAGGTTCGCGTGTTCGATTAGGTCTTAACCCTGATGTAATTCGCTCGTCCACCTCCTTGCTCCTGCGCCGGCAGGTTCAGCCATGACTCCACTACGATCAAGCCAATTGCCCCCACGGTTCTTCAATGAGGTTGACCAGATCATCGAGAAATTGCGCGGCGCGCGCGCCATCTACCACGCGATGATCGCGACCCCGCTGGCAATAACCATTCTGTTTTGGATCATGAGCGGTTATAACCGCTGACCGAATGACCTGCGTCAAGCAACCGTTTCACGATACGGCTCCCCATCACGCCCAGGCCAACGAACCCAATCTCCGCCATCCCTTTCCTCCAAAACAAAAAGCCTCAGCTATTGAGACTAGCTGAGACTTGGGAATCTTCACGTACTTGCTGGAGATGAACGCGCATCGCGTCGCGGGCAGCCGCCGGATCATGTCGAATGATCGCTTCGAGAATATGCTTGTGATGCACTTGGCCGCGCTGCGGGCCACCCGTTACGAGGAAGATGCGTGCGCGCTGCTCGCGTAGGAGATCGACAATGGAATCGATCAAGGTGGGTATAAGTGTGTTCTGCGTCGCCTCGGCCAGCACGAGATGAAAATCTAAGTCGGCCTCGATATACTTATCGGGATCTCGGAGTGCTGCATCCATCTTCTCTATCGCTTCACGCATTGCTGCGATGTGTTCCTCGGTAGCCCGAACAGCCGACAAGGCTGCCATCTCTGGCTCGAGGATTTCGCGGATCTCGACGAGGTCTGGTGAGCCATCTATACCTGCTATTTTCATCAGCAGCCCGATCGAATGCCGCACGCCTTCCGAGGTATCGTTCGTTATGAAGGTTCCACGGCCAGGCTGGATTTCAACCAACCCTTTTTGACGGAGAGCCTTGACCGCCTCACGGACCGCCGTTCGGCTTACGCCAAATTGTTCGGCGAGTTCACGCTCAGGGGGTAGACGATCACCGACCTTCAAATGGCCGTTTAAGAAGCGTTGCTCGATCTGTTGAACAATCTGTTCATATAGGCGTTCAGTTTGGATCGTCTGATACATATTTTGGTAAACTCATATGGTGGTATGATGTTAATATGAGTATACTACAAATTGTCAATACCTTGGGGCTTGTCTAGCGACGTAAATGCAAATCATATGCCGCTGGGTCATCATTTGACA
>JBGQGR010000402.1:0-3803 GCA_041497495.1 Anaerolineae bacterium
GAAATGGTTCGGAAGTCTTGCCGTTTCGGAAAGTATTGTCGGAGCAAGCCATTGGTGTTTTCATTAGCCCGACGATTCCAGTTCATAGACCTGTCATCCCGCGAGGGTTGTCCATGAACTGTAGACCGTCGGGCTTCTTTCTGACTATCGAAGGCAATAATGAGCTTCCTTCATTAAAATACCTAGCCGCTGAAAGGCCATATCCCAACGCGCCCACCCAACACAGGCCGAAAAAGCGTCTCTTAGTTTTGAGTGCAAAATTGTCTCACGAATGCTGAACCCCCTACACTGGCGAATCAACTTGAGTGGGTGAGTCAGGATTTGCTTCGACCAGCGCGGCCGAGCGCTGCTCGCAGGTGGCCCAGACTTCTACGTAGTCATTAGCCGATCGGAAGAGCGGCGCGAAGTCTTCCACGGCCAAGCCTTGATTGCGGATGTCTTGCAAGAAGTCGGGCAGTAAGCCATAGTGCGCCAGTCCGTCCAGGTTAATGTCGAAGTCGCGGCGCGGCCCGGCGGTGTTGCGTTGCAGCGGTGGATTGTCACCCTGCATGTCCTGCCACTTTTTCCAGACGTTGGTGATCTTCTCGAACCAGCGCAGCACGTCATCATCGCGCTCGCCTTCGGGCAGTTCGAGGCCGCGCTTCACGAGATAAGCCGCCCACTGTTCGTCGCGCCAGCGGTCCAGGATAGACGATCGGTGGGGATCGAAATCTTTATTCGCCACGCTGGCTTCATCGGCCAACCAGAATCCGCGGGTGATGTTATCGATATTGTCCTGCCTGAACAGCATATCCAGCGCATTATCGACCGTCATGAGCGAGATGGGCGGCGCATCATCCTCAGGGTGCTTGTCCCGATCGGGGTGAAAGCCTGCCACATATTGCGCGATGGCTTGCCAGGCTTCCCGCTCTTCACGATCGTAGGCGTGCGAGCCGCTTTCATCAAAGCGATGCCAGCGATAATCGCGGATGGGTGTGGCGTAGCGAACGCCGTTGGCCTGCGCATCGATTTGGCCGCGGCGCAGCGGCAACCGGTGATTGTCGCCGCGTATACCATAGGCGGCATACGAGCCAAAACGCGGGCCCGGCATGCCGGCCGCACCATTTACATCGCTGCCGATTGCGACGCCGCGGCCGCCCATCTTTTCGACGGCGTACAGATAACTGGACGCCCAGGCCGTGCTAGACCCGGCGCACGATCTAGGCACTTTGTGCGCCAGATGGGGCAGGACATTTTTTAAATCCAAAGCGTCGCCTTGATTGAGAATGGGCGCGATGATGCCGCCCAATCGTCCAATGCGCTCAACTTGATCGGCGCGCTTGCCTGCTTCGTGCGCGACCTTGTGCACATCAGCTGTGCCATAGTGACGCGGATCGTGCCCGTCGAATTCCACATCAGCGCTAAAGGCTAGATCGCGAAACCAGGCGTGTGATGACACAACCGGGTAGGCGTGAAGTTCGGCTAAGTCCAGGGCGGCATCGGTCGACTTTTGCGACATGTGATCGATGTCGATGATGAGGCCGCGCCGCATCATCTCTTGCAGCAAGATAAGGCCATACTTGCTAAGGCCGAGAACATTGGCATGACCACCGCTGACGTTAGGCCGCTCGAGCGCTTCAAACAAATCGCGCACCGCCGGCACTTGACGGATTAGGGCATAACGGGTCATGGTCGGTTGCGGCGACATCGACTTGCCGCTGGCTACCACCGCCCGTTCGGCGTCGTCTATCATGTCGGTTCCATCGTGATCCAGACGATAGCGAATACCGCTTTGCCAGCCATCTTCTACATGATAATGGTGGCCGGTCACAAACACATTCAAAATATCCAGTAAGCGCATGTAAATTGCTGTGCCGCCAAACGCATTGTTGGTGAGATGGATGGGCGTAATCTGGCGCACGCCCAAGCCATGCAGCCAGTCCAACTCAGCACCGATGAGTTGGCGGGCACGATCGAGATTGTTGCCGGACAACTCTTGCAAATCTTCTAATCGTCGCCAATTGCCGAGCGAATCAACCTCGACGCCCAGCACGACGGCCAGTTTATTGGCCTTGATAATAGTGCGCGCCTCTTCAGCTGAATAAGCAATTTGCAGCCAGCCTTGCCCGGGCCCGCCCGCCAGCCGATCGAGATCAGCGACCATCTCTTTCATGGCAGTGACCTGCCACCAGATCACGCTGCGATCATCGGTGGGCAACTCTGGATTGCTGCGCGTGCCGAGTAGTTCGTTGTTAACGGCCAGGCAAGTGATGAGGCGCAGCCCGCCTTGATAGGCGCGGTAGATCCAATCGATGTAGGCTTGTTGATGAACTAAGGTGGTGAAGCGCGGCCAGATAATGAAGTCGGGCCAACCGCCACCGGGGTGATGGCCGAATTCGGGGTTAACGTTGATGAGGCCGCCGTGGATCGGCTCACACGAGCCCAGCACATGTTCCATGGCTTCAGCGCCGGTATGCTCGGGATCGTGACTCTTCCCCCAAAAAGCGTTGCCGCCAAAAGTGATATGTGCCATGAGGTGAGCATGGAGATCAGCAAAGCCCCATAACTCGGTGCCAGGATCGACTTGCCAGTAATCGCCGCCCAATGGTACACGAGGTGTCGGTCCACCCGCTGATTGATCGTCGCTCATATGCCCTCCCTTGACCGTGAAGTGAATGTTGATATTATAATGATAAGCAGGCTAAACACAAGGTAAAAATTGTATGGGATATCGCGCAGACGATCCCACCTTGAGCGAGCCTCGCGTGTTATACTAGCGCTTGGCAGCCAATCCATAATGCGAAAGGAAGACAGATGAGCCTCGATACATTTTATGCTATTGTGTCTGGAACCTGTTTTGCTTTGATCGGTTTGTGGTGGGGAGTGGTGCAGTTCAACTAAGACTGGCTGAATCATGACGAAACCCGCGCGCTGGCCGGCGGTATTTGCCTGTCGTTCTTGATTCCCGGCGTGATGAGTTTGATTGCCCAGGTGAGCGGCGAAAATAAATTCATCTGGCGGACGACCTTTATCATCGCCGCGGCGCTGGGCATGTACTTCACGGCGCGTTTGATCGCGAAAACGCGCGCTTCCACCAAACCAATCGGCCCGTTTCGGCATTATCGCTGGATCGTGATTGTGTAGTATTTGCTTGTGCTGGTTTTTGGTGCAGCGCCGGAGTTGGCCGCTCCGTTGAACTTGCAGCCGCTGCAAGTGGAAGCGATTTTGCTCGCCTTGCTCATTTTGATCGCGCATGGCTTGACCTGGGAATTTATGACTCAACCCGAAGACAGCTAGAGTTTGACCCCGGCGCGAAAACATTGGCGATAGGCTTGCCTGATAGTTCCTCGCTGGAATACTTGTGCATCCTGGCATAGGCGGTATTCATCATGTCTTGCGAGTGGCCATCGGCATTGTCGATTACTACACTCTACAGGTTTGCCGCTTAAACGCCGAAATTCAACTTCACTCGCTCGATCATCTATCCTCATTAACAACCCCCTCCATTTTATGATCGATGCCCTCAATGTGCAAATCTCGCCTCAACCTGCCGCGCCAGCCAAAAATAAAAGACTGTCGATCAACACAACACTGATCGGCGGTCTCCATTCCCCCTCTTCAGCCAAACCACTCTCGTTCAGGAATGGCTCCTCATACCGCTCGCGGCGGGTCCTCGATTCGAAGGTTTGCCCAGCGGTAATTTAGCAGAAAAGACGATCGTGCGGGGTGAATGGATCCACATGTTTTCAACGCGGGAAACGATCAGGTGAATAGCTTACGATAGGGATAGCTTAAAGGTGATCGTTTTTCGTTCACAATATGAC
>JBGQGR010000403.1:0-3801 GCA_041497495.1 Anaerolineae bacterium
CATGGCTTCGATCATTGCGAATGAGTTCTCGGAAGCCACTTACGAGCTATACATCAACGCGCTAATCGAGATCGGTTTGATCTTGTTTGCGATGACCTTAATCATCAACTTGATTGCCCGCTTGCTGATCTGGCGCGTCAGTCGACGTACCGTCACGGAGGCGCGTGCATGACGACGGCACTGCGATCTTCCTCAATGCGCAAGCGCTGGCGAAAAACTTCCAGCGTGGTGATGTTAACACTCACTGGCCTGGCAACCGCTTTAGCGATTGTGCCACTGGTCTGGATCATCGTCTACGTTTTTCAAACTGGACTGCCTGCCTTAAACGCCGACTTCTTCACACACCTGCCCACCCCTGCGGGCGTGCCCGGCGGCGGGATCGCGAATGCGATCGCGGGATCTCTGATCACCGTGGGCATTGGCGTCGTGATCGCCGCACCGATCGGTGTGCTGACTGCCTTGTATGCCGCTTCGCACGCCAACACTCCGCTCGGACTCGCGATTCGTTTTGGCACGGATGTTATCGCAGGTGTGCCCTCGATCGTGATGGGTATCTTTGCTTATGCGTTGGTTGTCTTACCACAGAAACATTTCTCGGCATTATCAGGCGGCGTGGTGCTGTCCTTCATCATGCTGCCGATCATTATCCGCACCACCGAGGAAATGTTGAAACTAGTGCCCGGTACCTTGCGTGAAGGTTCACTGGCGTTGGGCGCGCCTGAATGGAAAACTTCGTGGCGCGTAGTTTTGCCTGCAGCCTGGAACGGCGTCTTGACCGGCTTGCTGCTTGCCATTTCGCGCGCGGTCGGTGAAGCTGCGCCGATGCTGTTCACGTCATTCGGCAATCCCTTCATGAACACGGATATCAATCAACCGATCGCCACGCTGCCGCATACGATTTTTGTATACGCTATCGCGCCATATGACGATTGGCATGCGAAGGCGTGGGCCACGGCGCTGGTGCTGATTGTGCTCGTACTGGTGTTGAATCTCACGGCGCGGTTGATCGTCGCGTGGCGCGCCCGTAAGATGGGCGTCGCACGTTAAGCATATTTTTTTGAAGAGGTTAGTTATGGGACACAATGTAACGCTGGGAAGCACGTTAGCCATCAACAGCCAGGCAACCGAAACGTCCACGACAGCTAATTCACCGATCAAGATACAGGCTGAAAATTTATCGGTGTATTATCGTTCGTTTCGTGCCGTGGCCGATGTCAAGCTGGTGATCAATGCCCAAATGATCACGGCGATCATCGGCCCGTCTGGCTGTGGCAAATCGACTTTGCTGCGTACCCTCAATCGTATGAATGACCTCGTCGCTGGATCGCACGTCGCAGGGGAGGTCATTCTTGATGGCCAACCGTTGTACGGTCCGGGCATCGACGTGGTCGATGTGCGCCGCCGCGTCGGTATGGTTTTTCAGCGGCCCAATCCGTTTCCGAAAAGTATCTTCGATAATGTGGCGTACGGCCCGCGTTTGTATGGCCTGCACAGCAAACACGAACTCCAAGAGGCGGTTGAAAAAAGTTTGCGCGCTGCCGCATTGTGGGACGAAGTAAAGGATAAACTGCATCAAAGCGGTATGGTCTTGTCCGGCGGACAGCAGCAGCGCTTGTGCATCGCCCGCGCGTTGGCGGTTGAGCCGGAAGTCTTGTTGATGGACGAGCCGTGCTCGGCGCTCGATCCGGTGGCAACCTTAAAGATTGAAGAATTGATGCAGCAGCTTAAGGTCGATTACACGATCGTGATTGTCACACACAACATGCAGCAAGCGGCGCGCGTGTCCGATTTCACGGCGATGATGATGATGCGGCTCGATCGAGCCGGTGAGCTGATTGAGTTCGATGCGACACCAATCATATTTACGAATCCCAAAGACAAGCGCACCGAAGATTACGTGACGGGACGGTTTGGATAATGAAGGCTCAAGGCGGAGCGCTAGCTCCGCCGCTGAAGCTGGCGCTCCAGCGGGAGCAACGCTGAATGGATTGACCCAATATATTGAGAGTGTTACAATGAGCTTGAACATGCCACACGAAATATATCGTGTCTTAGTTTTATGCACCGGCAACTCGGCGCGATCGCAAATGGCCGAGGGTTTGATTAACGCGCGAATAGGCGATCGATTTACGGCTCAATCAGCCGGCACCCAGCCGATCGGATATGTGCATCCCACTGCGCAAGTGGTGATGCGCGAGATCGGGATCGATATTTCAAAGCAGCGATCGAAATCGGTCGCTGAGTTTATCGATCAAGCATTTGATATCGTGATCACCGTGTGCGACGATGCGGCCGAAAATTGCCCGGTGTGGCTGGGGCGCGGCTTCAAAACGCACCTCGGTTTTCCTGATCCAGCAGCCGCACCGCTTCAGCAACAACCTGAGCAGTTCCGCAGCATACGCGATGCAATGCAGGATCGAATTTTGAATTTCTTAAAAGCATGGCAGCCCATGCTGGGGAGGATGAGATGACGACCAGCACCATTCGCAGCGCGCTCGATCGCGAGATTCACAAAGTCAGCGATGACATCTTGCGGCTCGGCAGCATGGTCGAGAACGCGATCGATCGATCGGTCTCGGCACTCAAGCAGCGCGACAGCAAACTTGCCCAACAAGTCATCGAGGAGGACAAGCAGATCAACGCAATGCGCTTTCAGATCGAAGAGGAATGTCTGGAATTGATCGCCACGCAGCAGCCGGCCGCCAGCGATCTGCGCGCGACCATTGCCGCGACGCACATCGCCGTGGAGTTGGAGCGCATGGGTGATCACTGCACCGGCATCGCCGAAATTACGATTCGGATGCAGGATCAGCCGCTGCTCAAGCCGTTGATCGATGTGCCGCTGATGGCGAACATCGCCAAAGAAATGACGCGCGGCGCGCTGGATGCGTTTGTGCGGCGCGATGCCGAGCTCGCCAAGCAAATCGTCAAACGCGACGATGAGATGGATGAACTGTATCAACAAATTTTCCGCGAACTCTTAACGTATATGCTGGAAGATCCTAAGAATATCAGCCGCGCGACGTATCTGCTGTGGGTCGCGCATAATTTGGAGCGCATCGGCGATCGCGCGACGAATTTGTGTGAGCGCACAATTTTTATCTCGACCGGCCAGCTCGGCGATTTGAATGTGTAATATCAGGTCGATCGTCATTGAAATCCGGTGATCGATTTCATTGACAGCCGCGTTGGAAATGTTATAATTTTGTTGTAACCAACTGAATAGCAACCTTCGGGGCAGGGTGAAATTCCCGATCGGTGGTACAGCCCACGAGTTCCTCACGGGACATGATTCGGTGTAATTCCGAGGCCGACGGTACAGTCCGGATATAAGAAGGTTCATGATTCGCGCGTACGCGTGTCTGTTTGCGTATCGATCTGCCCCGCAGCCAGTTGTTTTGGCTTCGGGGTTTCTGATCAAGCAACGCCTCACACGCTCGACGGCTGTGGCCTGCCCCGAAGGTGATCTGACCCTACGGGGTTTTGTTTTAGCGAGGCAACCGAATGGCACTGAATGAGCAAGCTCAATTGACCGCACCGCTGACTATATCGCGATCGGTGAAGCGAACGCGGCGAATGCCAGCTCGCGTCATGCGCTTGATTGCGCTGCCGCTGACTTTCTTCGCCATCATTCTGCTCTGGCTGCTGATCATCCGCCTCGGCAATTATCCAGCCTTCATTCTGCCTTCACCCGGCGATGTGTGGGCCGAACTCGTACGCTCGATTCAGACGGCGTCCTTCTGGGGACACCTCGGCGTCACATTGATCGAAGTTCTGGGCGGACTGGTCATCGGCGCGGCG
>JBGQGR010000404.1:0-3782 GCA_041497495.1 Anaerolineae bacterium
ACTTCACGATTAAGACACAAGCTGCTGACGCGCCCGCCACATCCTCTCGGCGCGATCTGCGCGGTGTGCAGCCGCCGATAGCCGAGAAGCGAATCTTGATTGTCGACGACAACGATACCAATCGGCGCATCCTGACGGTGCAGACACAGAAGTGGGGCATGCAGCCGCGCGATACGGCGTCGCCGCTTCAGGCGCTGAACTGGATCAAGCGCGGCGATCCCTTCGACGTAGCGATCCTCGATATGCACATGCCGGAGATGGACGGCATTGCCTTGGCGCAAGCGATCCGTGAATCACACACTGCGAAAGCGCTGCCATTGATCATGTTCACGTCGTTGGGCAGACGCGAGGGTGGATCAGAATCGATCGAGTTTGCCGCACATCTGACCAAGCCGATCAAGCCCTCGCAGTTATTCGATGCGCTCGTCGGCATTTTCGTCGAACAGCCGACCCACGTGCGGAGAACGGAAACAGCCAAGACGCAGTTCGATCCGGAGATGGCGCACAAACATCCGCTGCGAATTTTGTTGGCCGAAGACAATGCGGTCAATCAGAAACTGGCGCTGCGCCTGCTGCAGCAGATGGGCTATCGCGCCGATGTCGCGGGCAACGGCCTCGAAGCGATCGAGGCGGTAGAGCGCCAGAAGTACGATGTGATCTTGATGGATGTGCAGATGCCGGAGCTGGATGGACTCGACGCGACTCGCGCGATCGTGGCGCGCTGGCCGAAAGGTGTGCGGCCGCAAATTATAGCGATGACCGCGAATGCAATGCAGGGCGATCGGGAAATGTGTCTCGAAGCGGGCATGGATGATTATATGACCAAGCCTATTCGCATCGATGAGTTAGTCGCGGCGCTGTTGCGCTCGAAGCCGACGATCGATCAGCCGCAGTTGCCGCTGAGTGACGCAGACAAAAAGGAATCGCGCGGAAGATAAGCCATGAAGAAAATGACAACGTCTAAAAAAAGTACACCAGCCACGCGCAAAACCAAAGCCCCGATTCGATCGCGATCGACTTCGACGACGAAACCGAAAACCCGCACAACCGCGGCAACCGATTGGCAATCGATCGCTGAGCAGCGCGCCGCGGAACTGGCGATCATCAATAGCGTGCAAGCGGGTCTCGCTTCCAAGTTGGACATGCAATCGATCTACGATCTCGTCGGCGATAAGATTCGTGAAATCTTTGACGCGCAAGTTGTGCAATTAGTTGAACTGGACTATCCCAATGAACTATTTCTCATGCGCTACATTTATGAGCAGGGCAAACGCCTCGAAGCGCCGCCCGTGCAGTGGCCCGAATCTGTGCGCCATAGTCTGCACGAGGGGGAAGAGGCGCAAACCATCCTTATCAACGAAAACATGATGGAACAAACCCGTGCTCTGGGCTGGGTAGCTCTGTGGAAGGGCACGCCCTCTAAATCACTCGTCTTGGTGCCGCTCGTCGTCGGTGATCGCATTACCGGCCATATCGGTCTCGAAAACATCGACCACGAAAACGCCTTCAGCGAATCAGATGTGCGCCTGCTGGAAACTCTGGCTGCGTCGATGAGTGTGGCGCTTGAAAGCGCACGCCTGTTTGATGAGACTCAGCGGCTGTTGAAAGAAACCGATCAGCGCGCCGCCGAATTGGCGATCATCAACAGTGTGCAAGAGGGCTTGGCCTCTAAACTTGAGGTGCAGGCGATCTATGATCTGGTCGGCGATAAAATCCGCGATATTTTCCAGGCGCAGGGTGCGGCCATCTATCTCTTCGACCATGCAGCCGAGATTCAGCAAACTCCTTATTGCTTCTTGAGAGAGCGCTTCACGATTGAAGCTACCCGCTTCCCCGCGATTGCCAGATTGGTGATCAGTACCGCGCAACCCAAAATATATCGAAACAACGCGGAGTATCGCGCGCTGGGCGGAAAAGTCCTTGAAAACAGCGAAGAATACAAATCAGGGATGTACGTCCCGCTGATCGTCGGAAAAGAAATCAAAGGCATGATCGGCATTGCCAGCCTTGAAAAGGAAAATGCTTACGGCGACTCAGATTTGCGTTTACTGACCACCCTTGCCAACTCAATGAGCGTTGCGCTCGAAAATGCGCGTCTATTTGATGAGACGAATCGGCTGTTGAACGAAACCGATCAGCGCGCCCAGGAACTCTCGATCATCAACAGCGTGCAATCGGGTTTGGCCGCGCAACTGGACATTCAAGCCATCTTCGACCTCGTTGGCGACAAAGTGCGCGACACCTTCAACGCGCAAACGGTCGTCATCACCACCTATGACCGCCAGACGAATTTAAAGCATTACCCCTACATGATCGAGAAGGGACAGCGATATTCGCAAGAACCCCTCCCGCACAGAGATAAAGGCTTTACTTCGCTCGTCATGCGCACACGCCAGCCGCTGATGATCAACGAAAATATGATGGAACGCGCTGCCGAAGTGGGTTCGACCGTCTTGGGCGGGGGCGAAATAATGTCCAAGTCGGGCATCTGGGTGCCACTGGTCATTGGCGACGAAGCGCGCGGCGTTCTCTCGATCCAAAACGTCGATCGAGAGAATGCCTTCAGCGACTCCGATTTCCGATTGTTGACAACACTTGCCAGCAGTTTAAGTGTCGCCTTCGAAAACGCGCGACTGTTCAACGAGACGCAGCGGCTGTTGAAAGAAACCAATCAACGCGCCGCCGAACTGGCGATTATCAATCGGGTGCAGACCGCGGTCGGTTCCAAACTTGACTTTCAGGGAGTGATTGATGCCGTCGGCGACAAAATTCGCGAAATCTTTCCCACCGATAGTCTTGGGATTAATCTATTGGATCGAACACAGAGCATGGTTCGCTTATTCTATGTTTTTGAAAAGGGACAACGCTACTCCAACGCCGAATTCCCCTTCGGGCGAGGGTTATCCTCGATTGTGATCAAGCAGCGTGAGCCGCTGCTTCTCAATACGGACGTTGCCCGTAAATCTGCAGAATTGGGCGCGGTCTATCCAGCCGATCAAACCGATCCTAAATCATGGCTGGGCATACCGATCATGGTCGGCGAAGATGCGATTGGAAATATCGTCCTTCAAACTTGGGAGCGTGAAAACGCATACTCCGAATCAGACGTGCGGCTGCTCCAGACCCTCGCTTCCAGTCTGGGCATTGCCCTGGAAAACGCGCGCCTCTTTGACGAAGTGCAGAAGAAGAATGTTGAAATTAGCGAGGCGCTCGAACAGCAGACCGCCACCAGCGAGGTGCTCCGTGTCATTGCCAATTCTCCAAGCGACATCCAGCCCGTTCTGGATGCAGTCGCGGAAAATGCGGCCCGCGTGTGCGGAGCCAACGATGCGCTGATTTTCCAGGTGGATGGTGACCAGCTACGTCAGGTTGCTCATTACGGTCCAATACCGGTACAACCGGATGAGTTAGCTCTGCCTATTAACCGCGGTTCTGCGGGCGGGCGCGCCGTTGTGCTGGGCGACACGATCCACATCCACGATATTCTGGCCGAGAGCGATTCCGAATTTCCGATAAGCAAGGCGATCCATAACAGATCGAAACGTCGAACCCTGCTCGCCACACCCTTGCTGCGTGAGAGCATTCCGATCGGAGTGATTGCGATTCGCCGCACGGAGGTCGATCCGTTCACCGACAAGCAGATCGCGCTGCTGAAAACCTTCGCCGATCAAGCCGTGATTGCAATTGAGAATGTGCGCCTGTTCGATGAGACTCAGCGTCTGCTCAAAGATACCCAACAGCGTGCCGCTGAACTATCGATCATCAACAGCGTGCAGCAAGGG
>JBGQGR010000405.1:0-3771 GCA_041497495.1 Anaerolineae bacterium
ATGAAAATGTATTTCATCTTTCTCATCGTTTTACCTCCGGCTCCGCGCCCGCGTCGGCGTGGGCGTCTCGACCACAACAAAAAGACTGCGAGAGTTTACGCCCCGCAGTCTTTCTGGAATTAGTTTTCTGTTGCTAACATCTGAAAATCTTAATTTTGATTTGAATCAGATTTCGCTGAAGATTCTTCTTGTTGCTCAACTACCTTCTTACTCGATCCACCGAGAATTCTGCGCACGACGCGCTGCATGACGCTCGGCTTTTCGATCTCTTCCAACCCCGCATCGTACGCGCTGATCGCGCCCATAAAGTTGCCGCGCTTCAGGCGCAAGCGGCTTAAGGAAGTGTAAGTGTGCTTTGCTAAATCTTTCGCGCCTGCTTTCTCTAGCAGATTGATCGCTTCGAGGTACAAGTCGGCCGCTCGATCTTTGTCGTTCTGCGAATCGGCTAACGCGGCCATGTTGCCGACGACTTGTCCTTCACCCTTGGCATCGTTCAAGGCTTGAAACATCGATCGGGCTTCAGTGAAGGCCGCAGTCGCTTCGTCCCACTTGGCCGCTTGCCGCCAACACACTCCTCGATCGTTGGCGCATTCGGCGGCGTTGGCTTGATCGTTCGCCGCAACAAACGCCTGCTGTGCTTCGACCAACTTCGCCGCGGCTTCTTCATACTGGTCGCTGTGAAATAGTTTCCGTCCTTCGTCTTGTAGAGATTTTCCGTCAGCCATATTTCAATTCATTCATCCTTCCGTCTTCAGCCCTTAATAGGTGATGTCCAAGATCGATGCGGCGAGGTTGCGGAGTTGATCCGTTGTCATGCTGGACAATCGCTGCGCCACTCGCAAATAACTGGTATTGGACGGGTTCGTTACAAACAGTCGAATGTCGTCCGGTAAAGCGTTGAAGCGCTCAAACTGAGTGCGAGTCTGTTCTTCTTCGCCGATGGTGCCGAAACCCTCATCGATGAAATAGCGCATCGACATCTGCAGCGCGTCGGCTATCTCTTGCAACTGCGCCAACGGAATTGGCCGCTGACCAAATTCGTATTGCGTGATGCGGCGCGGTGAAATTTTTAATTGCTCGGCCAGATCTTTGGCGGTCTTGCCTTTATCGGTGCGCGCTTTGCGCAGCAGCGCGCCGATGATGCGCTGCCGCAATTCCATCACCTGACTGCGATTCACTTTAGGCTCTTCTCTGACGACCCGATCCTGATTCTCAAAAAAATCGCTGATGGGCATCTTCAGATAGTGCGCCAGGACTTCCAGCTCCGGCAGGGAAATATCGCGGCGGCCCGCTTCATACGCGGCATACGCGCCCGTCGTCGCGCCGATGGCAGTGGCACACTCTTTTTTCGATTTGCCTGTTTTGAGGCGCGCGCCCTGCAGCAATACCGAGATGATTTTGCGTCGAATCGCCAAGGCCTCTGGCACAACCGCGGTTGACATGCCGATCCCTCCGGCGGTGATTTCAAAACTCGATCGGTGATCTGATCGATCGAGAAAACCGATCGATTTCGCGCATTATACCATATCGGCAGAGGGCTGAGGCATATCGCGCATTGCGTATCGCATCGCAAATTCCTGCTGCCTGCAGCTTGCCCCTTTTGTTCATTGCTGGACATCACTCATTAGCTCAGGTACAATGAAAGCCACATAATTTTTGGAGGATGCACCATGGCAAATGATTTCCCCGGTAAGGGCATCGTCGCAGTCTTGAAGACGCAGCCGAATACAGTGCTCGACGATTACCGCAAACTATTGAACCTGGCGGGCTATCAACAAGCTCTGCCCAAGGACAGAGATACCCTGCTCAAGATCAATATTTCGTGGCAGACCTGGTATCCCGCTTGCTCGACCGCACCGTGGCAGTTGGAAGGCGTCATCAAAGCGATGCAAGCTGATGGCTACAATCTGATCGGCGCGCACAATGACACCGTCGTCGTCGATACGGCCGATGGCGAAGCGAATAACAAGCAGAAATTCGTCACCGACAAATACGGCGTGCCATGCGTCTATCTCTACAAGCCGGACGTCGAATGGGTGGAATATAAGCCGAAGATACCGTTCCTCGTGCTCGATAAAGTTTATCCCGAAGGTCTGTTCATTCCCAAGACTTTCTATGGCAAGAACATCGTGCATCTGCCAACAGTCAAGACGCACGTCTTCACGACAATCACCGGCGCGATGAAGAACGCGTTCGGCGGCCTGCTCCATCGTAAGCGGCATTGGACGCACGGCGTGATTCATGAGACGCTGGTCGATCTGCTTCAAATTCAACAAGACATTCACTCCGGTATCTTCGCCGTGATGGATGGCACCTTCGCCGGAGACGGCCCCGGCCCGCGTGCGATGCACTGGCACGAGAAAGACATCATCCTTGCTTCGAGCGATCAAGTGGCGATCGATGCGATCTCGGCTAAGCTGCAAGGTTTCGATCCAATGTCGATCCAGTTTCTGCGCATGGCGCACGATCGCGGCCTCGGCATTGCCGATCCACGCCAAATCAAGATCGTCGGTTACGACATTGAACAAGAAGCGCCGTGGAACTTCGTCCAGACCGATACCTTCGCGAGCAAAGGACAGAAGATGATCTATCACGGCCCGTTGAAACCGTTAGAAGGATTGTTGCTGCGATCGCCGATCGTGCCGTGGAGTTTCTTCGCGAGCAACTTCTATCACAACGTATACTGGTATCCATTCGTTGGCCGGCCGCGCGTCGAGGCGGCCTTGCAGACGAAGTGGTGTCAGATGTTCCAGGAATATGGCGATGGACAAGTGGTCATGCCCGGCGTGGAACCGAAGACGATCCGTCAAGCGGCGATGGGTGCGGCCGCTGTCGGCGCGGCGATGCTGGCGCTGCCGTTGATGTTTCGACGACGCAAATAATTTTTCAGATACGTAGGGGCGAGTTTGTAACTCGCCCCTCGTCTTGTGTGAAGCGTATGGCAAAGATTCACGGCATCGGCCGAATGACGATCGGCGAAATGCGCGAGGCGGTTAAACACGGCGCGCGCTTCGTCGTGTTCGAGTATGTGCTGTCGGTCATCGTCATCTCTCGGCGGCGAGTGAGCGCCACGTTCTTCGTGCTGCCCGGCGAATCGACATTCGCGATGAGCCTGCCGTATAACTTGATCACGCTGCTGATCGGTTGGTGGAGTTTTCCGTTCGGGCCAGGATTAACGATCGGGGCTATCCGGGATAACCTGAAAGGCGGTACGGACGTAAGCGCGAAGGTGATCGATCAAATTTTGGAAGCAGCGGATCATCAATTGAAGAACAACGGGAAGTTACGTGATCGTTCGTCCAAAGATTAGTCAATATCAAAGACGGTTTAAACAGAATGAGCCGAATCCATTTTGGATTCGGCTCATTACATTTGCGGTTACATGTGTGACAAACTTACTGAGTCAACTTTCTAAACCGCATGAACCAAACGAAATTCTGCTGAATGTAATCGCAAGAATCGCGCTGGGGAGGCAATCCAGTCGATTGCCTCCCCTTCTTAACAGACAGCAGAGAGTTACTTCAGATCGAGCTTCCAAGCTCCTCGCCCGTGCGTGGCCGCGTACAGCACACGCCCGTTTGAGTCGATCGTCAATCCGTAGGTCGCGACTGGAGGCAGGCTGCCCGCGGCGGGAGCCCACTGCGTGCTGCCCGACTTCAGCATGTCCACGCCGAAGTCGCTCGAGACGAACAGATCGCCCGTCATCGAATCAAGAGCGACATCAGTGATTGGCTGATCGCCAAGGTTGTAGCTAAGGTCGGTCCAGGTTGC
>JBGQGR010000406.1:0-3770 GCA_041497495.1 Anaerolineae bacterium
CCACCACCGTGGTCGCGGGTGCGGGCACAGTCCTGCCGTATGGCGTGACCCGTCTATTGGCCGGCTTCGTGTTCAGCCTCGGCCTGATCTTGGTGGTCGTCGGCGGCGCGGAATTATTCACGGGCAATAACTTGATCGTCATGGCCTGGGCGCACCGCACCGTGAGCACGCGCTTGTTGTTGAAGAACTGGGCCATTGTGTACACCGGCAACTTCGTCGGTTCGATCGCGACGGCGGTGATCATGTTCTTCACCGGCCAATATACGTTTGGCAGCGGCGCCGTCGGCGCGGCGGCTCTCTCGACCGCCAACACCAAAGTCGGCTACGATTTTCTGCAGGCGATCATGTTGGGCATCATGTGCAATGCGTTGGTGTGTTTAGCCGTCTGGTTGACCTACAGCGCGCGCACGGTGTCCGATAAAGTCATGGCGATTATTCCGCCGATCACGGCCTTTGTTGCCGCCGGTTTCGAGCACAGCATTGCGAATATGTACTTCATCCCGATGGGCTTGTTCATCCGATCGGGCGCGCCGGCGTCTTTCTGGACCAACATCGGCAAGACGGCCGCCGATTACGGCAATCTCACTTGGGATCGATTTTTGATCAACAACTTGCTGCCGGTGACCATCGGCAACATCATCGGCGGCGCGTTGATGGTGGGCGCGGTGTACTGGTTCGTGTATCTGCGGCCGCATGCGACGGATATTTCGGCGAACGGCCAGCACAAGACTGAGACGCTCAAGCCGGCCGAAGTCATTTCGCAAGTTCCGGTGACCGGGGCGGGTCTGCACAAAAATTGATGCATCGATCGTCGCGGCGCCGTCGGCGTTGATGATCAAGTGATTTGTGCGAATGATTTTCGGGTAAGAGCTCGATCCAAGAAGAATATGCTGAAAGAATCTCAAAACCTTCGGAGGTCATTTCGAGTCGCGAAGCGGCGAGAAATCTCGGTTGATTGTCGCAGAGACACCTGCACTGCTCCGCATTGCGGTGCAAGTGTTTCTCACTTCGTTCGAAATGACACATGAGTGATTTGTGAGGCTGACTTATGCCCAAAACCAAAACGAAATCTCCGCTGGCACCCAAGCCGATCGATCCCGATATCGTTCGGTTGGCCAATCAGGTGCACGCCAACCCTGAATCGATCCTGGAAATCTATCAAGCGCTGCAAGCGCGGCGCGGCTACCTGGATATCGCGGCCATCAGCGCGGTGGCCGATGAACTCAAGATTCCGGCCGAGCGCGCGTATGGTGTTGCTACGTTTTATTCGATGTTATCGCTCAAGTCACAGGCAGAGCATACCCTGCGGGTGTGCGATGGCGTCGCGTGTTGGCTGCGCGGCTCACAGAATATTCCCAACGCCATTGCGGACACATATCCCGATTGGAACGTCGAGCGCACCAGCTGCTTGGGGTTGTGCGATCGCGCGCCCGCTGCTTTAGTTGATGATCAACCGTGTGGGCCGATCAATCTCGATCGAGTCCGCACCATCCGATCGGGTTGGCGCGGCGAACCGATCGATTATGCGCAGCCACGCCGCGGCGAAATTCGAAGCATGCTGGCGCAGGCGGGCAAGATCGATCCCGATTCGATCGAGTCGGCGATCGAGCACGGCGCATATCGTGCGCTCGATCGCGCGCTGCATCAATCACCGTCAACGATCATCGATGAAGTGGAAGCGTCGGGCTTGCAAGGACGCGGCGGCGCAGGTTTTTCGACGGGACGCAAGTGGCGCTTCGTCGCGCAAGCCGATCGATCGCCTAAGGTTGTGGTCTGCAACGCGGATGAAAGCGAGCCGCTAATTTTCAAAGACCGCGTGTTGATCGATACGAATCCGCATCAACTGCTGGAAGGCATGGCGCTGGCCGGACAGGCGGTTGGTGCGAGTGAAGCCTTCATTTATATTCGCGGCGAATATGCAGCGCAAGCGGATCGATTGGAGCGCGCGATTCAGCAAGCTGAAGAGAAAAATTGGTTGGGCCAAAATATTCACGGCACGGAATTTTCATTCAAGATTCATATGCATCGCGGCGCAGGCGCGTACATCTGCGGTGAAGAAACGGCGCTGTTGGAATCGTTGGAGGGCAAACGCGGCGAGCCGCGCATTCGCCCGCCGTTTCCGGCCACATACGGTTATCATGGCCTGCCGACGATCGTCAACAACGTCGAATCTTTTTCCGCAGTGCCAACGATCATTCTCAATGGCGCGCAGTGGTATCGATCGATCTCCGCGGCCTCAACGCCCGGCACTAAGTTGTATATGCTGCTCGGTCACGTCAACCGGCCCGGCTTGTTTGAAGCGCCTTTCGGGTTGACGCTGCGCCAGATCATCGACGACTTCGGCGGCGGGATGCGATCCGGATCGAAGTTCCACTTTGCGCTGACCGGCGGCGCGGCCGGCACGCTCGTTCCCGAAAGTTTACTAGATATGCCTATCGATTACTCGTCTGCCGCCAAAGGCGTAGCGCTGGGCGCGGGCGCGTTCTTGATTTGCGATCAAACGATCGCCCCGATCGATCTCCTGCGCGAACTGCTGCATTTCTTCGAAGTGGAATCGTGCGGCAAGTGCACGCCCTGCCGCGCTGGAACGCATGCGGCGCTGGTGATTCTCGACCGGATGCTGCGCGGCGATCGACAGGCTGACGATGTTCAACGCTTGACCGAACTGGCCGAGGTGCTGCAAACCGCTTCATTCTGCGGCCTAGGCCAATCGGTCGCGATTCCAATGAAATCGGCGCTGACACATTTTTCTCAAGAGTTCCAATAGGACACGGATTCCACAGATAAGCGCGGATAAAATCTGAGGAGTCTGTGTTCAGCCGTGTTCCATAAAATTTGGAGTTTAATATGATCAAACTCACCATCAACGATCAACTCATCGAAGCGCGCGAAGGACAAACCGTGCTCGAAGCGGCGCGGGCGCATCAAATCACGATTCCGACGTTGTGTTATCACAAAGATTTGTCGCCGGTCGGATCGTGCCGCCTGTGTGTCGTCGAAGTCGATAAGATTCGCGGCCAGGTAGCGGCCTGCACTCAAACAGTTAACGCAGGCATGGTGGTGCGAACTGAAACGCCAGCGATCGTTCAGTCACGCAAGATGGTCCTGCAACTGCTGTTGTCCAATTACCATGACGCGGGCTATGTGACAGCCCAAGACCCGGCGCTGAACGAGTTGATGTATTGGGTGAAGCGCTATGCTGTTCAGCCGCCGCGCGGCTTGATGTCGCAACCGCGTTACACAGTCGACAGCGATCCCAATCCATTTGTGTGGGTTGATTGGAATAAATGCATCTTGTGCACGCGCTGTGTCCGCGCTTGCGCCGAAGTGCAGGGTCGATTCGTGTGGGGTGTCGCGCAGCGCGGCTTTGAAGCCAGGATCGTCGCGGGCGCGGATACAAATATGATCGAGGCTCGCTGTGAATCATGCGGTGCGTGCGTCGTTTACTGTCCGACGGGCGCGCTCGATCACAAACTCTCGATGAACCTCGGCCAGCCCGATCGAGTGGTCACCACGACCTGCACATACTGCGGCGTCGGCTGCCAAATCGATCTGAACGTTAAAGACAACCGGATCATTCGCGTCACCTCGAATTCTAAAGCCGCCGTGAATGGCCTGGCGCTGTGTGTGAAAGGCCGCTACGGCTATGACTTTGTGCATCATCCTGATCGGTTGACGAGGCCACGAGTTCGCAAATATTTGCTTGAAGAATCAAAAAGCAAGATGCAAGATGCAAGTAGCAAGTTATCAACTCCGATCAAGGATCGTGG
>JBGQGR010000407.1:0-3766 GCA_041497495.1 Anaerolineae bacterium
GCGGTACTGCAGGCGGTACATCAGCCGATCAGAGATCGCGTCCAAGCCCACCGCGGTGCCCGGCTGCGGGATACAGCTGCGGACATAGCCGCACATATTCGGGTTGACGTCAGTCGTTGGCAACAGCACATTGGGCAGACCGCTCAGGCCAAAGGTCGAGCTGAGTGGGGTGGTCCAATCGACGTGGAACTCCCAAATGCGCAGCGTGTCGGAGATATCGCCGAGCCAGGTCGAGTCATCCCACTCCAAGAAGTAATTAGGCGCGCCGGCCGGCGGCGATGTAATACCATCGAAGTCGGACGGGAGCATGCCGCCAAAGTTGGGGTTGACGCCGAAGAGATCAAAGTAGATGAACGTGGCCGGGTTACCGGCCAGCATGTTAGCCCGGTCGAAGGCAAACACGCCCGCGCCGGCCCAAGTGCCAGTGCCTGACGCGAACTGGTTGTCCGTCATGTAGTACGCATCCGGCCACACGCCGAATTTTGGATAGTCGTTCATCTTGGTCGCACTGGCTGTAAACTGATAGCGGTACCAGGCGCCGGTCGGATCGCCGGTCACAGAAATCGCGATGCACTGATAGAATGGCCCACTCGGGTAGCTCGGCAAGGCGAATTGGCTCATCAGCCAGCGATGGGCTAGCGGATCATAGAGCGCGATCGGATCGCCGTCATTCGTCGTCTCGCAGGGCCCGCCGAAGCCGGTCCACAAGGTATTGCCGGCGACGGGGCCATACACCAGGGCCTCGCTGCCAAGCGTTCCACTGGTCACGTTCCAAATGGAAAACGACAGATTGACCCATTGGACATAGTACTTCTTATTGGTCGCCGGGTCGTAGCCGATGTCGCCCTCCGTGTCAGGCGGAAGCACACCGTCGATGTTGTTGATGCCATCGAAATTCATATTGGCCGAAGGCATATTCGGTGTGGCCGGTCGATCTTGGAGGGCAGGTGGTGCACCCTGCCCGTCTTTCGAGGCAGCATGCCCCTGGGTCTTGGGCAAGGGCAGCAGCGGGATTTCACGCAGCTGGGGTCCGGCCGTTGGCGGGATGGGTGCGATGCTGCGCAACGCTGGTGACATATCATTCTTAATGGAATGACTGACCACAGGTCTCAATGGGCCGGGGCCCTGTGCAGCTGCGCTCACCGCATTGGCGTTGCCCACGTTCGCGCTGAGCAACAGCCCTAGCAAACTCAATCCGATCAAACTGCTCAATAGACCAAAGGTGAATCTGCGTTTCATCGTATCTACTCCTTATAGGTTTGGATTGTCAAAAGGACCAAGAAATAATGAGGCTCTATCGACTTCGGCGGGATTACGGTCAACCTTGTGGACGAAGGCTTCGGTCTTGTCGGCCATCTTGGGCAGGCCGATGCGTTCGTCGGGTGTCAAGTCGATCAAGAAGGGGAGATTGGCATTGATGGTTTCAAGCCCGTCGGTGATAGCGGTGACGCTGGCAGGGGACACGCTGGTGTTGACCCGGTTGGTGGTCATGCGCTGTGCCTCCTGGAGAGATTTCAGCCGCAGCGGCAATAGAATCAGTCTATACCCGGCCGCAGGCAGAAGTCAACTGACATTTGTCATGAATTTGAAAAATCCAAAGGGGGACGACGCGGGCTTGAATAAGCGGCTATCGCTCCACCTGCAGTGGAACTTCAACCGCATCCGATTGAGGATTGTTCATCACATCGATCACCGGCACTGAAGCAATGTCGGGATAAGTGTATTGGCCGATACGCAAAATGTAATCGCCAGCGGGCATGTCAGCAGGCAGATCGATCTTGAAGGTCAACAGCACCCCATCGCCCGCGCGCCAATCATGTGACGGGAAGCCCGCGCTATCGACTTGCGCCCAGCGCTTGCCTAGTTTATCAAACAACTGATTCGTCCAATGATAATCGGTGCTGGGCGAATTTTGATCGAGCCGGATACATATGTGGATCAATGCCGACTGTCCGGCGATCAGCGGATCGATTTTAGCGGCCAAAAATGTGGTGCCGTTCGCCCAGCGAGTAGCAGAAGTCGCCTCGCAAGGCAGCGCACCATTTCCACTTGATTCGTAAATCTGCGCGGGCTGCTCACCGATGCGCAAGTCGATTGTAGAAATTTGATCGCGAATAGGCATATCGGTTAGCAACGCGGCTGGCGAGTAATCGATCTGAATGCTGGGCTGCTGCGGATACACTCGCATCGATTGCGAAGCATCAACAAATCGATGCGGCACATCGTTGAGCAAGAAATCAAAAATGGCTGGATACTCATCCAGCTGTGGATCAGCGCCGACTGTATTGATCACGATCTCTGCTGCTTGATTGTCGCTCAGCGCGACCTTGGCCTGATTCACGATCGATGCGTAGTAACCGATCGGGATTCCGGCCCCGCCGGGCGTGGGACGCGATGCGACAAATTGCTGCAGTGTGATCGATTGATATGCTTGGAATACCCCTAGCGTGATGGCGATCCCGATTGATATTGCACGTAGTGAACGCGAGCCTGACATGCGACCGGCGAGTAAACCGATCAACAGATACGGCGCAGGTAACAAAATCAAAAAGTAATGCAGAAACAACGGCGTCCGATGGCTAATCTGGCTCAAGATTGGCAGCCCGAGCCAGGTCATCAGCATTAGACTGATAGCAGATCGATCGGACCAAGCGCGGCGACTTATCGCGGCTAGTACATCGCTCAACGCGACGATCAATCCGATCAGCATCAAAAAGCCCTCGGCGTTCGATATGTCATCGGCGAACGGGACTAGCGCGCGATAGTTCTGAAACTCTTGCGGTCCAGCCAATGAGTGAAGGTCGAGGCCGGTGGTCATTAACCAACTGAATTCGATCGCGGAACTGTCGGCGGCCGACGGTTGGCGGAACAATTCAATGAAGCGTGTGACGTTCGGCCAGCCCAGCGATCCATCAACGATCAAAAATGGTGCAAACAACACGACAAATGTCACCGCTGCAATCAGGATCGATCGCCACGCGATACGCCGAATGAAGATGATAAACCACACTGCCGATACCGGAGCGAGCATCAGAGCCGAATAGTGCAGTTGGATGCACAACGCCAATATGATCGCATGCACAATCAACCAACGCGATCGACGCTCGGCAAAGGCAAGCCAGCCTGTCCATGCCCAGCCAATAACAAACAGCGGCAGAAAATTATTCGCCCACAATTTACGCGATTGCAATACAGCCCATGGCGCAGCGGCAAACAATACAGCCGCGATTAATGCCGCGACGATCGAATAACGGCCTAGCGCTCTGAAACACCGCCGCGCGAAAGCATAGCATGCGGCAACCGACAGAACATTAATCAAGGCCAAGAAAGCAGTGGCAACAATCGGATTGTTTGAAACGGCGTAAGGAATTGCTAATAACCAAGCTGCCAGCGGCAAATTGATCACGCCGACTGACGCGCCGATGCTGTGCAGCGGAATCTGTCCGTGCCGCGCCATATCGAACGCGATCTGCGACAGATGCGCTTCGTCCTGTTTGAATTCAGTCCAGTCGAGATGATTGAGGCGAAGGAAGGCGGCGAGGAGGAGAATGACCGTGATTGCAATAATTTCTAGCGTGCGAGCGGCGAGGGGCAAGGCGCGAGTGCGATCATCGATAGTCATTACTCATTACTCGTTACTTTTCACGCACTAGAGCAGATTCCAGGTTGATTAACGACGGAAAGCAGGTACACTGAAGCGCATGAAACCTTATTCTCAAGACTTACGTGAACGTGTGATCGCCGCTCTCGAGGCTGGCGATGAAAC
>JBGQGR010000408.1:0-3759 GCA_041497495.1 Anaerolineae bacterium
AAAAGTAATCTTCGGCTGCGGATTAAAGCCTTCCGAATAAGCCAACGGCAAATCGGCGCGGCGCAGAATCCGCTGCCACGTCCGCGCCGTGTCCAGATGCCCGATGTATTTTAGCGTTGCGTCGCGCGTATACACAATCCGCAGACGTTGTTTGATGTGTTCGCTCATTTTTCAGTCAAACGATGTCAGCTAGCCGTAAGTCTCGGATCAATGCGCCAGCATGATGAGGACCACGCCCGCGCAGATCACTGCGGCCCCGATCGTTCGTCGCAGCCCGAACGGCTCGCCCAGTATCAGCCAACCCGCCAAAGCTGCCAGCACGATGCTAATCTCGCGCACCGCGCCCACGTAAGCGACCTGCGCCAACGAAAAGGCTGTGACGACTAACATGTAAGCGCCACTCATCATCACGCCGATGATGCTCATGCGCTTCCAACTCAATCGCCACTGCGCCGTCATCATCGGCCAACTGTAACGCTTCAACATGATCGGCGTTAACAAAACTACTGTGACGCCTAAGACTAGCACGGTATAAGCCAGCGGCGCGGTCAGGCGCGAAGCCGCTCCATCGATCGTTGAATAACCGGAGATACACAATGCCAAGATTAGCGGCGCAATCAAAGCTATTGGATGGATCGAGTCACCATTTTGATCCGGCCGGAGCGCACTGAGGCCGATAATGATCAAGCCGATCACAATCCCGATCAGGCCAGCTAAGCCGATCGGCTGCAGAACTTCATGCAGCAGCAAGATCGACCAAGTCGCAGTGAAGATCGGCGCGGTGCCGCGTGCGATCGGATACACGATTGAGAAATCAGTGCGATTGTAAGCATAGGCCAGTACGCCATAGTAGCTGCACTCGAACAACGCGCTCGCGATAATATACGGCCAGATCGAATTGGACAGCGGCAGCGCAGTGATCAAAAACGGCGAGAAGGTAATCGTCCCGACGATCAACGCCCACCAAGTGACGATCAATTTTTCGTCCGCTTGTTTGATAATGAGGTTCCAACCTACGTGCAGCAGAGCGGAGACGAGCAGCGGAATCAGTGCGGTAAGAGGCATGAGGTTACGGGTTAACCGCTTCAGTTACTTCCGCACCAGCGGCAGAAACACAAAGCGCTGTCGCTCGTACGCACCCAAATCGCAGCGAGCCGTGCCGTTGCCGTCACCATCGACCGCGCGCGAGCGACCACGCTGATCGGTCGTGAGGGTAGCACCAACGCTATCGGTGCAGCCGCCGGGATTGCCGGCGTCCAGCGCTGGACTGCCGATCTTAAGTGCGCGCGTCTTGGTCGATCCGCCATTGTCTTGGAGCAGACCAAGTAATGGATCCGTCCCAGTGATGAGGCCCGTGGCTGAGCCACCGACGGTGCAGCCGGTAGTATATTCGACCAGATTGTAACTCGCGGAGGTCAGTGTGCCCTTGCAGTCGTCGGCGACTTGAACAGGAAAGGTAAGAAAGTTTACCTGAGCATTGTAAGCGAGCAACGAATTGCGCAAGGTAACTGTGCCACCTACTTGCTTGATGCCGCCGCCATCGGTGGCGTCGTTGTGGTCATAGTCGGCGATATTAGAAGCAATCGTAACATTGAACAGATTGACCGTGCCGGAAATGGCATACAGCCCACCACCCTCCTGATTAGAGTGGTTACCGCTGATAGTGCTATTAAGCAGCGTCAGCGCTCCGCTGTTGGATACGCCGCCGCCCGAATTGAATGCCGTGTTACCACTGATGGTGCTGTTGATGACGGTCATGCTCCCTGAGTTTCCCAAGCCTGCGGCGTAGTACGCCGTGTTGCCACTGACCGTACTATTAGTGAGTGTGAGTGCGCCGGAGTTCCAGATGCCTCCGCCTGTATTGCTGGGTGAAGTGTTGCCGCTAATGATGACGTTGTTGAGTGTGAGCTTGCCCACATTGTTGATGCCGCCGCCCAAAACTAGGAAGGCTTCGCCGTTTGTGATAGTCATGTTTGCAATGATGACACTCACGTTGCTAAAAGGAATATCGAAGACGCGCTCGTTAGTCCCGCTGCCGTTACCATCAACGACGGTGCTGCCCGCTCCTGCACCGATGATGCTCACATTTTGCATGATGTCAAGGTCGCCATTCAGCGCGTTGTCATCATTTCCAGGGCGCGTTAGGAGATAGGTGGTGTTCGCTTGCAGGATGATCGTGTCGGTGCCCGCCAGCGCGTTCGCTTCTTGGATCGCCGCGCGCAAGGTGCAGACACCGTTGTTGACCACGGTCTCGCACACGCCATTGCCGGGGAAGACGTCCGGATTATCACCGATGCTGTTGACGTGGATGATCGCGCTCGGCGCGGCGCTTGTGGTTGTACCTGCGTTCGCTAGAACAATAGCAGCGAGAATACTCATGAGGCCAATAACAATAATCTTGTTCATTGCGAAATGGCGCGGCGCATAATGAAGTCGCTATATATTAACTACTTGCAGTGGAATCACTTCATCCACCGAAATCGGTTTCGTCCCGCGTTGATCGTAAGGCTTGACCTCAGGACATTCCCACGCATCCGGCTCAGTGCCCATGCGCATCTGCTTAAACTTCGGCAGGATGCCGCAGGCGAAGCAGTGCTCGCGGCAATCGACGCGCGTCTTACCATCGGCACTCCACAAGAAATCTTGCAGCAGAAATTTCTTGGTTACGCCAATGTCGATGTGGTCCCACGGAAAGACTTCATCAATCATGCGCGGACGGCGCGCATACCAATCCGGATCGAGGCCGTGCTCTTCAAACGCCTGCGTCCACGCTTGATAATTGTGATGCTCGCCCCATGCATCGAACTTTGCGCCAAGCTGCCACGCCCGATAGATCACCGGCCCCAAACGTCGATCGCCGCGCGAGAGATAGGCTTCGAGCAGCGAATCTTTCGGATCAGTCCAACTGACTTTCAAACCATTCGATCGAAGTTCGCGCTTTAATAGCGCTTGCTTCGCCAAAGTATTCTCGGCTTCGTCAAGCGGCACCCACTGAAATGGCGTATGCGGTTTCGGAATAAACGTCGACGCGCCGACATTGACCTGCGCGTTGTTGCCATGAAACTTGCGGCCTTCGTGCAGGACGGCTTTGGCCAGATCGACGATCGCTTCCACGTCTTCCGTCGTTTCGCTGGGATGACCGATCATGAAATACAACTTGATCGTGCGCCAGCCGCGCGAGTAAACTTCACGCGCCGCTTCCAAGACTTGCGCGGTCGGAATAAATTTATTAATCACACGCCGCATGTGCTCGGTGGCGGCCTCCGGCGCAAAAGTAAATCCGCCACGCCGATTGTCTTTCAATGCATCCATCAAATCGGCCGAGGCTGTCTCAATACGGAGCGACGGCAGTGAGATCGACAGATGTTGGCCGCCGAACTTATCGCCCAAGGCGGTGGCGAGTTCTTTCACGCGCGTATAATCGCTCGACGACAAAGAGAGCAGCCCGATTTCTTCGAAGCCGGTCTCGCGCAAAATTTCCCCGACGGCATCGACGACTTCCTGCACTTTGCGTTCGCGCACGGGACGCGTGACCATGCCCGCGTGACAGAAGCGGCAGCCGCGCGTGCAGCCGCGCATGATTTCGATCGGGGCGCGGTTGTGGGCGATGTCGATGTACGGCACGATGAACTTGGTCAGCGGCGGCGGCAGCCCCGGCACAATTCGCTTGCGAATTCTTTCAGGGAGATCAGGATCGATCGGATGGACTTTGGCAATCGTTCCATCTAAATGATAAGTGACTTCATACAAAGAAGGCAC
>JBGQGR010000409.1:0-3711 GCA_041497495.1 Anaerolineae bacterium
CGAAATTCGATCGAGGATGTGCGAGAAAAATTTATCCATATCGATCTCCTGAGATTACTTCGCTTTGATCATGAACGGCCGGAAAGCCGCCAAGTAGCGTGCCGGTAAGCGCCCCGCGAGTTTGATGTCCTTCTCGCCATACTCTTCCTTATCGACACGGCCATTGTCGTGAAAGAGCGCTACCAAATCCGTGCGTCGATAAGGAATACGCAGCTCGACGGGCGCTAAGTTCTCGTACAGCTCATGCTCGATCAGCTTCAGCAGCTGTTCGAGATTTTGCTGATGCAGCGCAGAGATCGCCACGCTGTGCGGAAATTGATCGGACAAGAGCTCCTGCAATTGATCGTCAGTCAGCCGATCGATCTTGTTGAGCGCCACGACCATCGGGATATCGGTGATGTTCAAGTCGGCCAATGTTCGCTCGACCGATTTCGCTTGCTCGATCGCGTTGGGATGCGTGACATCGACGACGTGCAGCAGCAGATCGGCTTCTTCGATCTCTTCGAGCGTGGCGCGAAAAGCGGCGACGAGTTGCGTTGGCAGTTTTTGAATGAAGCCGACCGTGTCGGTAAACAGTGCGAACTTTCCGCCGGGCAATCGCAATCGCCGCGTCGTGGGGTCGAGCGTGGCAAACAATTTATCTTCGACCAACACCGGCGTTTGTTTCACGCCGCTGGCATCGACTAAGGCATTCAGTAACGACGACTTGCCCGCGTTCGTGTAGCCGACGATCGCCACGACCGGAATTTGCGCGCGGCGGCGTTTGGCGCGATATTGCTGGCGATGCAGCCGCACACCTTCAAGCTCGCTCTTCAGGAACGTGATGCGCGATCGGATCTGCCGCCGATCGACCTCGAGCTGCGTTTCGCCCGGACCACGCAGGCCGACGCCTGCCGTGCCGGCTCGGCCTGATCCACCGCCGGATTGTCGAGCAAGATGTGTCCATTGACGAGTCAGGCGTGGCAATCGATATTCGTACTGGGCCAATTCAACCTGCAGCGCGCCTTCACGCGTATGAGCATGCTGTGCGAAAATGTCGAGGATGAGCGCCGTCCGATCGAGCACGCGCACTTCCTCACCTAATTCATTTTCGAGGTTGCGCTGGTGGCGCGGCGATAATTCATCGTCGAATAAAAAGACATCGACACCCAACTCGGCCTGCCAGACTTTGAGCTCATCAACTTTGCCTGCGCCGATGAAGGTCGCAGGCACAATCGTGGATAACCTTTGCGTCGTCGAGCCGACGATGTTTAGACCGGCGGTGTCCGCTAAAGCACGTAGCTCATCGAGCGAGTCTTCAACGGGGAGCAAGCCATGTGCTTCGCGCAGCTCGACGCCAATCGTAAATGTGCGCGGGCTTGGTAATTCAGTGGAATAGGCTTCACGATGTTTGGTAATAATGACCTCAGTGTGTAACGAGGACTACGTAAGACGTCATCTTGGAACTGATTCCTGACACCTGATCCCTAATGAACTGATTACTGTTCTTCTTTTTCGTACCGCAGATCCATATCATCGCGGCCGTGCAGCGCCGCTAGCAGTGCTTCGACCAGCGTTGGATCGATGCCCTGTTCCTGCATCAACTCGCAATCCTCGCCGGTCAAATAGTATTCGCGATCTTCACTGCTGTCTTCTTCCATCCAATCGATCAGCGCCTGCAACTGCTTTTCAGTGATGCGCCCTACCCTCGCGCCGGATCCGGCATCAAATAATGCAACCATGACAGCCTCCGCGATGTGTAAATTCCTACCGATTATAACCCGTGCGCGATCGAAGCGTCAAGCCGAATGTGATGTTAGATGCAGTTGTTGCTCGCTATCAGCAGGCTGCTGAGACAAAATCGGCAGAAAGATGCGCACGGTAGTGCCAGGCAATTTCTGTTCATCGTAGCCCGGACTCTCAATCGCGATCTTGCCGCCATGTGCATCGACGATACCCTTCACAACCGAGAGTCCCAGACCGACTCCGCCGCCCTTGAAATTGGTGCGGCTGCTGGAATGCTTGGACACGTCAGTCTTACCATACAATTTCTCGAAGACGTATGGCAAATCATCCGGTGCGATGCCGATGCCTGAATCGATGACGCGGGCTTCGACGAAAGGCTCGGTGCCGGGAAGCACCTTTAACTCGATTGTGATGCGGCCGCCATCGGGCGTGTATTTGACGCTGTTGGTCACGATGTAGTCGAAGATTTGATACAGCCGCTGCGGATCGGCATAAAAGGGACCGAGAGCAATCGGGGCTGGCTTGAAGACAACCGTTAAATCGCGCTCGCGCAGCGTTGGCTTAAGATCATTCAGCACCATTTGAATGATATGGGGCAACGCCACGATTTGATAATTCAACGTCAACGTCCGCGAATCGATCATCGACAGGACGATCATATCGTTGACCGTCGCCAACAAGCGGCGCGCCCCGATCGTCAGTCCGGAGAGGACGTGGCGGACCTGCTCATCGGCCGAATCCGACAATTCCCGGCTGAGCATATCCGAATAGCCTTGAATCAACGTTAACGGTGTCTTGAGCTCGTGCGCCGCGATGTTGATAAACCGCGACTTGGTTTCATTCACTTTCTCCAGCTCGTGACGGGCTCGGCTAAGCGTCTGATTCGCCTCGCGCTGTGTCAAATCGCTGAAGACGCGCGCTTGATAAGACAAGGCAGTTTGAAACAGGATATCGATCGTGTGGAGATAACCCAGCGCCTCTTCGGGCAGATAAGCCGTCACCACTGCCTGCCATATCTCATTCTTAAGCATCATTGCAATTTGAATAAGATCTTGCAATTGATAGCCTTGTACACGGCCTGCAATAGTGATCTCAGTCAGACTCTCGTCTAAAGAAACGTAACGACCGGTTTCCAATGCCAGCGCTAAATTCTGATACAACTTCTGATAGATCGCCTCATCGATCGCCGATGCAGCCGGTTGCTCGGTGGCCGTGCGGCGCGATTGAATGGCAGCGATCCACGGCGCAGCAATCGTTTCGGTCTGAACGCGCAGCCACTTGCCCAACAACGCGCGCTGGGCCACATCCGATCTCAAAGGATTTGTCATGGTGCCGTGTGCTCCAGCCAGGCTGTTAATGTTCGACCGACTCTTTCCAAACTGATCGGACTTACCTTATCGGCTGTGTCTTGCGTCGTGTGCCAGTATGGATAATCGAAGTCGATGAGATCGACCGACGGAATGCCGTGTCGAATAAAAGCCAGATGATCATCGATCATCGTCCAGCGCAATTGCGCGATAAAGGATTGACTATAGTTAAGTGATGCGGCAATACCCCAAATGCTTTGATTCATGGCTTGATCGGAATTTTCTTCCCAGTAAATATTTTGATCCGTATCGCCGATCATATCCAATAAGATCATGGCTGTTGGCGAAACGGTTAGGTGATCGGCCAGGTAAGTTGAACCCACGCCCCAATCCCAGCCGTCCAGTTCACCATTATCTTCAGCGTCGAAAAAGGACAACCACACTTCACGCTTCGCTTTATCGACGTTGAGCGTACGAGCCAATTCTAACAAAACTGCCGCACCGCTGGCCCCATCATCCGCACCCATTACCGGTTGATCGCGCTTCACTGGATCGGGATCCTGATCGGCGCGTTTGCGCGTGTCGTAATGTGCGCCGATGATGATGATCGGTCCGCTGCCGCGCTTGGCGATGATGTTGCGTGCGTGTGTGTTCTTATAATCGAACTCTTGCGTCTCGA